>NZ_MCUF01000108.1:0-212 GCF_002873615.1 Shewanella sp. 10N.286.51.B7 | reverse complement strand
TACAACCCAGATAAGTTTTACCAGAAATGAGTCCAATCATTTCTTGGCATTACCTACATCCATGTAGGCATATCTGAGTTGATGGTAACTAGATTTATTACTTACTGTGAAAGGTAAGACTTAGTAAAGAATATAAAGCACTTAATAAAGTACGAAACTCAAATTAGCTTTCCGAATTTAGTTAATCGCTTTTGCGGTTAACGACCAAATTT
>NZ_MCUF01000107.1:0-2715 GCF_002873615.1 Shewanella sp. 10N.286.51.B7 | reverse complement strand
TAACAAAAATAATAATAAAATATGAGGTCGATATGGAAGTACAGCACATTGTCATAATTGGTGGTGGAACAGCTGGATGGCTAGCGGCAAACCATATCGGAAAAGCAGCACAATTACTTCCAAATGTGAAAGTGACATTAATTGAGTCTCCCGATATTCCAACTATCGGTGTCGGTGAAGGAACAGTACCTGCTATTAAGCAGTCACTACAAAGTTTTGGTATTCGAGAAACGGACTTTATTCGTGATTGTGATGTCAGTTTTAAGCAATCTATTAAGTTTTGTAATTGGTTAGACAAGCATAAACATGGCGTGGGTAACAGCTACCACCACCTATTTGATGTTCCCAGTCCTCTTGGTACTGACTTAACTGATTACTGGCTTAATCAAGCATCAGAGCAAGCCTTTTCTCAAGCTGTATCACCGCAACACTATATTTGCGAGTCACTCAAAGCACCTAAATTAATTACTACGCCAGAATACAGTGGCAAAGTGAGTTATGCCTACCATCTTAATGCTGCCAAGTTCGCCAAATTACTCGCTGGCAATGCGATTACAAAATTTGGTGTAAAACATTTGCATGCAAACGTTCTCGATGCAGATATCGATCAGCAGGGTAATTTAACGCAATTGAAGACTGATAAATTCGGCGATTTGAAATTTGATTTCTATATTGATTGCAGCGGTTTCGAATCGATTCTGTTAGCTAAGAAACTTAAGGTTCCTTTTGTTGATAAATCGAAACAATTATTTGTTAATAAGGCGATAGTGGCACAAGTGCCAATAACAACAAAGGATGCTATTCCGCCTTACACCATCGCCACAGCACATCAGGCGGGTTGGATTTGGGATATAGCATTACCAGAGCGACGTGGAACAGGGTTTGTTTATTCAGATAATCATATGTCATCAGCGGAAGCTGAAAAGAAGTTCGATCGTTATTTAGGTGGCAAGTTAGCCAATCTAGAGTCCCGTGAAATCCCAATGAAAGTAGGTTATCGAGAGCAGTTTTGGTTTAAAAACTGTGTAGCGCTTGGTCTTGCTCAAGGCTTTTTAGAGCCCATTGAAGCGACATCTATTTTATTAACAGACTTTGCAGCAGGTTATTTAGCTAAGCGCTTGCCGCAAACCATGGGGCAAATGCTGAGTTTATCAGCGCGATTTAACGACACCATGACTTATGCATGGGAACGAGTTGTTGAATTTGCCAAACTGCATTATTGCATTTCGGACAGAACTGATTCTGATTTCTGGATTGATAACCGGCATCCGGATTCTATCCCTGAAGCGTTGAAGCAAAAAATGATGTTATGGCAAGACTATAGCCCTATAACTGATGATTTGTTTTCTCGCTTTGAAGTGTTCAATATCGATAATTATTTGTATGTACTTTATGGAATGAAATACCAAACTCAATCATCTCAACTCGATCGCCTTTATTGCAACACTGCTAAACAGCAAGTGGCTCGAATTCAGCAGATTGGCCAATCTTTAGCTGCTGAATTACCTGAGCATCGGGCGCTATTAAATAAAATTAATCAGTTTGGCTTGAAAACAATCTAAACAACCCCAATAAATCTATATAGCTGGTGGTACTTTATTTCTCTATACGGTAACGTTAGCAGCAGATTAAATGATAATGAGCTTTATTGCGTATTGACTTACTGAAAGTTGATAAGGCGTCATTTAAAAATTTTGGGATTTATATTTTAATCTACAAGCGAAAATTAAAGCTAAAATTTTAAACAAAAAGGGACCTGAATCCCGAATTTTTTATGTAAATCATTATTGATTAGAAGCGCCTGAAGGAGCCAAGATGTCTAACCAAATTACGTTACTTGAACACGCAAAACACGGTGATTTAAAAATCACTCCATCAAGCTACAACCATGTTGAAGATCAGCATATTGTTCCAGTAACTTTGCACGAAATTGGTCGTGCAGCCACTGAATACCCAATTGTATTCGTTAAAAATAGTGACAATGGCGAGTTTCAAGCTGTTGCAATGCTAGGTCTTAAACCTGGTCAAAACTTAAGTGTTAAAGACGGTAAGTGGCAAGGTCTTTATATTCCTGCTGTTGTTCGTGACTACCCACTTGGCCTTGTACTTAATCCAGATATCAAAGATAAAGTTTGGATCGGTATCCGTGAAGAAGCTGCTGAAGTAAGTAAAACTGAAGGCCAAGCATTATTCGAAGGCGAGAAAGAAACTGAATACTTAGAAAGCCGTAAAAAAGCGTTAATTGCGCATTTTGAGCAAGACCAAGCTAGCCGTAATATCTTAGGTTTCTTAGCTGAAAAAGAATTACTCACCACACAAACGTTGACAGTAGATGTTGCTGGTGAAAAGCGTAATATCAATGGTTTATACCTAATTGATGAAGCTAAGCTGAATGAGCTTTCTGATGAAGATTATTTAGAACTTAGAAAGCGCGGTTTACTAGGTCCTATCTATGGCCACCTATCATCGCTAAATCAAGTTAATCGTTTAGCTCGCACTGAGATTATGTCTAAGGCTTAATCTTTGCGCATCAAAGAAGGCATTGTGAACTACTTATTAATAGTAGTTAGCAATGCCTTTTTTATTGGCTGACTTTTCATCTGCAATATTAAACAACCTTAGCACTCGTAAAGTTTCATACATTTCAGTTTATTTTAATAAATTAACCCCCCTTAAGTCTCTGTTTTAATTTGTATAAAATACTTATTGTTAAAT
>NZ_MCUF01000106.1:0-271 GCF_002873615.1 Shewanella sp. 10N.286.51.B7 | reverse complement strand
AAAAGCCCTTGCGGTGTTTCAGAATCTGCCTATAATGCGCATCCACTGACACGGCAAACCACGCACTAGCATGGGTTACACGCCAAATCAGTTCACTGTAAAGTGACGCTGAAAATAGTTTTTAAATTAGTTTAAAAATGACTTGACGCGAAACGGGAATTGCGTAAAATACGCATCCCTAAGCCAATGACCTAGCGTCTAACGGCGGTGTCTGAAAAATTGATACCACGCTCTTTAACAATTTATCAAGTAATCTGTGTGGACACTCACA
>NZ_MCUF01000105.1:0-690 GCF_002873615.1 Shewanella sp. 10N.286.51.B7 | reverse complement strand
CAGGCTCACGCTATTTTCTCCGCGTCCTCAATTCAAATTGAGTCTGAAAGTTTTAGATCCTTTTTCTCTTAAAATTGTCACGAATACAGTCAAATCGAAGAGATAATAATCCCAGTGTAGATGCAGCAGCGAGCTTCTGACTGCCAAGGATGGCGGGAATGTCATTATTTGTCGGGAACAAATATGACCAAAACAAGGCGAAGTTTCACTGTGTGGAACGCTCTGAGCGAGAGGCATGGATGCCGAACTGGCCGTTTAACATGGATGTTATTTGTTTTCGCAGAGCTTACATGGACCTTTTGATTTAAATAAAGAATGCAGCGTCTCGCAGTTGTATCTGCACAAAAGGTCACTCTTTCACATCTGACCCATAGGGATATGGGAAATGTCATTATGATGTAGGGAACATCATTGACCATGTGATCGCGACATTCTGTTCATCCTGAACATCCCTGCGGCAGGCAATGGATTAGATTGAAGTGACGACTCTCATTAACAGAGCCAATACTGATGAAGTACAAATCTGATGCTGGTAACTCGTTTATGCCCTAAAACGTGTTTCAAATTTTGAAGTTATCATTTGAAAAAAAAATCAAAGTCGTGGCGCTTCGCCCACACCAGACCAAAAGGGTATCAACAGCAATACCCTCTTGGAACACCTTGCTGCCCCAACGAAAAATGCTGAAAAGC
>NZ_MCUF01000104.1:0-1499 GCF_002873615.1 Shewanella sp. 10N.286.51.B7 | reverse complement strand
CCAGCTTTAAACTTCATTTTTGCCGTCTTCGGTCATTGTCGAAAAGCCCTAACGCTTCCGATAGGCCGTCCATGGCCTAACGAAAGCTAGCTTGGCATCCATGCCAAGCTCACGGCCTTTTCTCGATGACCTCAATTCAAATTGTGCATTCTTAGAATATCAAAACACCTATACAACTTGAGCTTTCAGCTCTTTAAATTGTCACGAACACGGTCAAATCGAAGAGACAATAATCCCAGTGTAGATGCAGCAGCGAGCTTCCAAAACATGGATGTTTTGGCAGAGCTTACATGGATGTACTTGCAGCGTCTCGCAGTTGTATCTGCACAAAAGCCTGCGGCAGGCAATGGATTAGATTGAAGAGATGATTCAAAATTAACTAGCCAATAAAAACTAAGTAAAACATTGAATTAAGAACATGGTTTGTATTAAGGTAAATCCACTTAAGGACAGAGTTGGGTAGCCTCGAATACAATCACCGAGAACACCATTTAGGGAAGAAAAAGCAATTTAATAAGATGTGCCATCAAACTCCTTTGTAAAGTTTACTCTGACCCAGTTAATCAACTATCACTCAAAGGTGTGTAATGAAAAAAGTAATTTCATTTATATGGAAGTCTTGTGCATTATGTCTTGTTGCAGCATGGTTTAATCTATTGTTCACTGACCCTGTGATTGACTCCGTAATGAGTGATTTTGAATATGATTCAACCTACGAATTGTTTATAAATTATAGAACTCGACAAATTATTGAGGAGGGGGAGTTAAGAAGTTTCTCCGATTGTTTAAAAAAATATAAAACTATTGGTACGCGTAGGAAACAAACAGGGGAATATAAAAGCTATAATTTAATAATAAATAAAAAATTATCATTTGTACTCCATATCTATGGGGGGAATGTCCACTCTTTCTATGCGGCACCTATTAAAGATGGGGGAATAGGTAGATATTCAAAACCTTATGGAGTTAATTGCGATTTGACTCTTTTAAATAGCAAATAGTAAATATAAGAGGCATTAAAATAAAAAAGGTCAGAGTCTGACGGTTCCTCACAAATTTAATAGGATATTTGTGCCTCCCTAACTAGCTATGCGAATTCGCAGTCTCAAGTAGTAAATACCCTCCCATAATTTATGTTCGCAGAACCCACATGGGTGTTGATTTGAAATCAAGAGTAGGCACGTTTGGGTCGTATCTGCACATAAGGTAGCTTTTTCACATCCATGTGATCGCGACATTTCGTTCATCTTGAACACCCTTGCGGTAGTTTATTGGTTAGATAATAAGTAGGGTCAGAGTCTGACGAATCCCCACGAAATAATTATTAGAAACAACAAGATATTGAAAAAAGATTGGAACATTCATGGCATTTGGTGATCAAATTTATCGCCAAACAAAAATTACCACGAGTAAATGCCATGAATGCGAAACAAGTTTTATCAAAATGCCTATCGATTGTCACCCCGTTAATGCACAAAACTCGCCGACAAAGTTTGTTC
>NZ_MCUF01000103.1:0-211 GCF_002873615.1 Shewanella sp. 10N.286.51.B7 | reverse complement strand
ATTTTGTTTGACTGCATGTAAATGGGGCTATAGCTCAGCTGGGAGAGCGCCTGCCTTGCACGCAGGAGGTCTGCGGTTCGATCCCGCATAGCTCCACCATTTACTTACTTTTATTTTAAAGGTAAATCATGCACATTGGATAGAGACGCCAAAGATAAAGCGACAGCTTTATCTTTGGCTTTTTTAAGCCCGTTCTTTAACAATTTGGAAA
>NZ_MCUF01000102.1:0-219 GCF_002873615.1 Shewanella sp. 10N.286.51.B7 | reverse complement strand
AATCACCAAATCAACGGTGATCGCCCCAGCCGTTGCATCTAATGCTTCAGTATCGTTGGCGCTTATTGGATTGCCGTTAGCGTCGGTTGCGGTGGCGACAATAGTAATATCACCATCCACTAAAGCAGATAAGTCGACATCATCAACTGAGTAAGTACCATCTGCATTGACAACCACATCTTCGATAACAATGGTGTTACCAGCGCTATCGGTAAGGGT
>NZ_MCUF01000101.1:0-203 GCF_002873615.1 Shewanella sp. 10N.286.51.B7 | reverse complement strand
GTGACTGTGCTGTTTGGCGCGACATCAGTAGTGGTACCTGAAATGTCAGCCGTTTCTGCGCCGTCATTGATGGTGAGCGCCACATCAATTGAACCTGGTGTCGCATCCATATTGTCGGTGTCAGCATCGGTAACGGTTTGACCGTTTTGGTCGACTGCTGAGGCATCAACGGTAATGTCGCCATCAACTAAGCCTGAAATATC
>NZ_MCUF01000100.1:0-1100 GCF_002873615.1 Shewanella sp. 10N.286.51.B7 | reverse complement strand
CTCGCCGACAAAGTTTGTTCTGTGCAGTCGAAAGCTCAATGAATGGAGGCTCCCTTTCAATTACAGGCCTTGGCCGTAACATTGAAAGTAAAGCGCTGGAAAAACATAAGATTAAACGTGTCGATAGGCTTTGTAATAATGGCCATTTACATCGTGATATCGAGTTTATATACACACGCATGACTTGCTTACTAATCGGAAGAATGAAACAACCGATAATTCATATCGATTGGTCTGATCTTGATGACCGAAAGCAACATTTTCTCATTAGAGCATCGCTTGCAGCTCAAGGTCGTTCACTGACACTTTATGAAGAAATTCATCCGCTAAATAAAAAAGAGAAGCCTAAAACTCATCAACTATTTCTAACTAAATTAAAAACTATGCTTCCCAATGAGTGCAAACCTATAATCGTGACAGATGCAGGTTTTCGTATACCTTGGTTCAAGCAAATTTTGTCATTAAATTGGGATTACGTAGGCAGATTTAGAAATCGAACTCACTGTAAAAAATTACCAGTAGATAGCTGGTATCCAGTTAAACAACTCTATGTTCAAGCAAGCACCAGAGCTAAAAGCCTCGGTGTTTACATGCTAGGTGAACAAACCTCTTTTAAGTCCCGTTTAGTTATTTTCAAACGTAACGCAAAAGGACGTAAAGACAAAGTGGTAACGGGTGAAAAGTCGAGGCGGAGTAAACAATCTCGAGCCAGTGCAGAACGAGAGAAAGAGCCTTGGTTACTTGCTACATCACTTTGTTTATCAAGTGCTGCTGCCAAAAGAGTCGTTAAGATTTATTCAACAAGAATGCAGATAGAAGAAAGCTTTAGAGATGTTAAAACAGGTCTAAAAATGAATGATAGCGGCTCAAGGAACCAAGATAAATTAAGCGTGCTTCTACTCATCGCCAGTCTTTCACAATTTATACTTTACCTGCTTGGTTTGGCGGTCAAAGCAGCAGATAAACACAGGCAATATCAAGCTAACTCGATAAAGCACCGGAATGTACTTTCAAACCAGTTTATTGGCTTGAGAGCCTACAAAGATAAGAATTTGAAGCTGTTGAAATCGCATTGGCAGTTAGCGATTAAGATGCTGCTG
>NZ_MCUF01000099.1:0-1478 GCF_002873615.1 Shewanella sp. 10N.286.51.B7 | reverse complement strand
TTAGGCCATTGGACCTATACAGCTGATAACTCTCAACCAGCGATTCAAGGCCTTAAAACAGGCGAGTCACTCACCGATACCATAGTCGTTCATTCGGTCGATGGCATCGAGCAAAAAATCTCAGTAACCATTAACGGCACTGATGATAAAGCGGTCATTGGTGGTACTGCAACAGCTTCACTGACTGAAGACAAAGACCTTCATCAGGGACAGTTGCATGTTGACGGTGCCCTCACCGCTACTGATGTCGATACAGGACAAAACCAATTCCAGGCCACTGTGCAACAAGGTCAATTTGGTTCGCTTTCTTTAAATGAACTAGGTCATTGGACCTACACCGCCGATAACTCGCAACAAGCTATTCAAAGCCTGAAAACGGGCAAGTCACTCACTGATACGCTCATAGTTCATTCTATCGATGGCTCTGAGCAGAAAATCTCAGTAACCATTAATGGCACTGACGATAAGGCGGTCATTAGTGGTACAAGTTCAGCACAATTAACCGAAGATAAAGACGTCCACCAAGGCCAACTTCGAATAGATGGTGCCCTCACCGTAACCGATGTCGATTCAGGACAAAACCAATTCCAAGCCACAGTGCAACAAGGTCAATTTGGTGCGCTTTCTTTAGATGAACTAGGTCATTGGACCTACACGGCTGATAATTCTCAATCTGCCATCCAAGGGCTGAAAACTGGCGAATCACTGACAGACACTTTATTAGTTCATTCAGTCGATGGCACTGAGCAGAAAATCTCAGTAACCATTAACGGCACTGATGATAAAGCCGTTATTGCAGGAACCAGCACTGCACAATTAACCGAAGACAAAGACCTCCATCAGGGACAACTGCATGTCGATGGTGCTCTCACTGTTACAGATGTTGATAATGGGCAAAATCAATTTCAAGCCAATGTTTTACAAGGTCAGTTCGGCACACTGTCGATCAATAACCTAGGCCATTGGACTTACACTGCTGATAATTCTCAATCTGCCATCCAAGGGTTGAAAACGGGCGAATCACTCACCGATACTTTATTAGTTCATTCGGTCGATGGCACCGAGCAGAAAATCTCAGTGACCATTAATGGCACCGACGATAAGGCGGTCATTTCTGGTACAAGTTCAGCACAATTAACCGAAGACAAAGATGTTCATCAGGGACAGTTGCATGTTGACGGTGCCCTCACCGTTACTGATGTTGATAATGGGCAAAACCAATTTCAGGCCACTGTGCAACAAGGTCAATTTGGTTCGCTTTCTTTGAACGAACTCGGTCATTGGACCTACACGGCTGATAATTCTCAATCTGCCATCCAAGGGCTGAAAACCGGCGAATCACTCACCGATACTTTAATCGTTCACAGCGTTGATGGAACCGAACAAAAAGTTACAGTAACCATCAACGGTACTGATGATAAAGCGGTCATTGGCGGTATAGCTACAGCTTCACTAACCGAAGACAAAGACGTCCATCA
>NZ_MCUF01000098.1:0-100325 GCF_002873615.1 Shewanella sp. 10N.286.51.B7 | reverse complement strand
ATAAATTTTTGAATATTTATTAAGTGTACTATTTTAGTAATCAAATGATAAAACCCAACATAAGGGTTTTATCATTTGATATATTAGCTTTTAAACAGCATCAGGCTCTGGGAGCTCAAACCCTTCACGATGATAGCCTTGTAATAGCGCTGATGCAGATAAGTTATCAACTATTGGGTTTTCATCGTTTTCTGATAGGTATAGTGTTTGTCCTTTTACTATATCAAGATCAACTTCGTTATCGATTAAGTTTTCCTTCACTGCTTCAAGTCTTTTAGCTATAAACTCTGGTGCACCAATGTTATTTAATTCATCTGTGACATCTTCAAAACTAGTTTTTAAACCTACTCGATATGAGATGTTACCTAAATGGCAAAGATCTCCTGATAGAAGCCCTTGCTCCAATGGGCCTTTAGCAATATGTTGGTTATTGGCTCTAATTGCTTCTAAGAAATTGTAATAATGGTTTAGTTGTTTACCATCAAATCTTTTGATTTCTTTGAATTTTTCATCACAGATTGCCGCGTAACCAGACTTATACACAATAGTACCTTCTGTGCCGTAAAAGATTACTGCATTCTCCATTCCATGGAATGGTTTAGGGTTAAGCCCTAAGATGTCCTGCAAAATCCAAGTTTCCCCGAATTTATGAACTGTTAGCATATTGTTGGGGGTCTCGCCAGCGTCGGTAGGTCCGTAACGTCCTCCGCAACTAAATACAAGGTCACCGTATCCTTTTAAATCTAAGGCAATCCTAGCAGCATCAATTCTGTGAATTCCATTATTTCCAAGTGCGCCATTGCCAAACTGCCATAACCAATGCCAATGGTAATGGAACTTACTTCGAGTTACTTCATCCTTTTTAGCTGGACCACACCAAACATCGTAATCAATAGTTGATGGAATTTTACTGGTATTAACTATAGGGGTAATTGGTCTATCTTTATGAACGATACAATGAACAATATTAATTTTACCTAATTTACCAGCTCGCATATATTCACCAGCTGCACTTAAAGAGGTATTGGAACGTAATTGTGTGCCTGTTTGAACTATCTTACCGTATTTTTTGGCGGCTGCTAAAACAGCATGCTTTTCTGAAAATGTATGAGTAACAGGTTTTTCGACATATACATGCTTACCTGCTTGAAGAGCAAGTATTGTCGCTTTAGCATGCCAATGGTGTGGTGTTGCGATACTAACGCAATCTACACTTGAATCTTTTAGCATTTCTCTAAAATCTTGAACGAATTTTGGTTTATGGCCTGTGAGTTCGTAGACTTTTTCTACAGCTGCTTTGCCTTGTTTAGTATCAACATCACATATATATGAAATATAACAATTTTTTAGTTTTGAATAGGCTGCGATATGTTTTTGTCCATGTCCACGAGTTCCTAAAAGAGCAATAGATAAACCTTTTAATTTACTCTCTGTTTTTAAATTCGGCTGGAGGGCTGAATTCTCTTTACCAGTTTCTAATCTGTGAATTGTCTTAGTTAGGCTCTCAGTAGCATTTGTTAATTCTTCAATTTTCTTAGTGAGTTTTGCAATGTCCTCACCAATAAAAAATTTTTTAAACATTAATATATCCTTTTAAATTTAAATGTAGACAATATCCGACTCTAAAATAATCGTTTTTGCTATCGTATATTGTGATGTTCAGAAAGTACCAATTAGCTGTTATTTTAACAAGTCGTATATTAATTGTTTTGCTAGTAAATCATTAAATATCAGAACAATAGATGAGTTAATTATGGACGATACTTGACTTGATATTTATAATCTAGAGCTGAAGTGCATTAATATATAATACAGAAAATGTTGGTAATACAATAAAACTCTTAATTCTTCAATAGCCATGTAAGTACTATCTACAAGATAGTTTTGTTGGTCATTTGAACAGCAACCGTATTCGATTAATTCTATCGTAAACCAAATTGTTCATAGGAACCTTAATTTTGTAAACGTCGGCACGAGCTGCAACAAAGCCATTAATCTGAGCTATTTCTGTCATGCGTTGATGTTTCACATCTTGATGCATGGATGAGAAGTTATTGGCTGTGAGGGTAATGACCTGAGCAATAGTCTCAAGTGATTCCGATAAAGATATAGTGATGCCTTCAGCATTTGCGACAGCGACACATTCAGTGGTGATGGCATTTATTTGCTGCTGATACTGTGGTTGAGCTAATTGACCATTTTGACATTGCTCGATGGCAGTGATGGGGTTAATGGCGCAATTCACAATGAGTTTTTGCCATAAACCGAGCAAGATATTATCACTGATTTGACAGTTAGGAATGGCTGTAACGAGTAATTCAATTAACTGCGGAGTTAATTTATGGCCATGAAAATGTCCGAATACTGTTTTGCCGGTACCTGTTTGACGGACATGACGCTCAGTTACTTTTATTGCCGCTTGAGAGGTTGTGCCGAGATACAGATTGATATCAGTTCTTTGCTGAGATGCTAACAACGCCATGACCTGTAAATGCGGCCCCATACCGTTGTGCAAAAGGAGTAAAGTGGCATTGTGGGGCAGTTTGTCAATTAACGCTGTTAACGCCGCTTCGACTTGATAGGACTTAACGCACACAATAACCAGTTCAATGCTGGCCAACTGCTTAGTTGTCACCGTTTTAAGATTGTTGACTAAACATGTTTCGGTATGCACGTTCACAACATTGCTAGGCTTAACGTCACTGGATAAAGCATCAAAAGTCAGCGGCTGAGTTTGGTTTTCTGCATCAGCTAGGGTGAAATTTCGTCCCAGTAATAATGGCTGAGTAAATGCATTAAGCTGATGATAGATCAACATGCCAATGGCGCCAGCGCCGACAATTGCAATGTTTGAAGTCACAGTGTTAGGAGCCGGGGAGTGTGAGCGCATAACGGGCTCTCTTATGATGCTTTTGAAGAACGTTTAGGGAACAGCTTGGCTGCCTGATACTTTCTAAAAACAAACAGAAAGATATAAAACAACGCGATACCAGCCAAATCGGCAACTACATCGGCAATAGAAGCACTGCGATAAGGAATTTGAGATTGGATGACTTCAATTAAAATAGCGTAAAAAGCCAGTATCGAACACATCCAATACCATTTAGGTTTAAAGGCGAAATAAGCTAAAAATGCCAAGCCGAAAAAGCTTAATACATGACCGACTTTATCCATGTTGTTAAACGTAACGGGGTAATTGGGCTTTGAGAAAACAAGGTAACTGACAACAAGTACAGCAAACGCAAATGATGCTGTAAAAAATAGTTTTAATTTCATGCTGTCGAGTACTTAGCCTGATGCGATATCTTTTGATTGCAGCAATAATAAAAAATGCAGCGGCTAAAGTCATTAATTTCCAGTTAATTATTGTTTTCTATTTTATGGAGGGTTTGCGCTTTCGCTGAAAATGTTAGTATTAGCACAAAGATTAATTGGGAGAATAACAATGCCATCAATGGACATCGTTTCAGAAGTAGATGAAGTTGAATTACGAAATGCTGTTGAGAACTCACGCCGCGAACTTGCTGGTCGTTTTGATTTTCGCGGCAAAGAAGCCGATATTGAACATAAAGATCATACCGTGACTTTAAAAGCGGAAGATGATTTCCAATGTCGTCAGTTAGTGGACATTCTGCGTATTCAATTGAGTAAGCGTAGCGTTGAGCCTTCAGCTATGGATGTTGATGAAAAGTCAGTTCATAGCGGTAAAACCTTCAGCTTAAAAGTTAACTTTAAGCAAGGCATTGATACCTTAGTGGCTAAAAAGCTGGTTAAGCAAATTAAAGACAGCAAGCTGAAAGTACAATCGTCTATTCAAGGTGACTCAGTACGAGTGACGGGTAAAAAACGTGATGATTTACAAGCGGTCATGCGTTTAGCGAAAGAGTCTGAATTAGGCCAACCTTTTCAGTTTAATAATTTCCGCGACTAGCTTTGATTGGCTTTAAGCCATTTATGTTGTTTTAAATAAAAATGATATCAAAAAAAGATGCTGTAACAGGTTGCTGTTACAGCATTTCTCAATGAAAGAAGATACTTAATTATCAAATCCGCTCAACCTAATACACCTTTGATGCCGCATCTGACTTAACATTGTCGATCACTCTCCTCGCGTACCAATATGATGATTTAACCTTATTGCCGGTACATCATGCGCTAATGCAAACCAGCCGATTTGTATCATTTGCCAGAGACAGAGACAGAGACAGAGACAGAGACAGAGAAATGAATTGACATTAAATGAAGTAAAGTAAAGCCAAAGGCTTGTGCTAACTGAGCATCAGTTTTTTAAAGTCATTGATGCTGATTAATCTGAATCTGTTGGTTTTTATACGCTATTTCGTTACCCCTTAGCTTAAAAGCCTCAACGTTCTTCCCTCAAGTGTGCCTCTTTTAAAATTATGTAGGGTTTTATCCTTCATGCGCGATTATGACAGTCATCTTATCAGCCATAGAATCAGCGTTAATTAAATACCTGAAATCTCCATAGGCCTTAATTGCGCTCTTTAACAGAGATTTTTGCGTTGTAACAACCTGATTTCAATTATGGCCGATATTCAGTGCCAGTGATAAAAAGTGACATAACGATGGAAGAAATACAGCTTTTATTGGGAGAATCACCATATTTTTCCGTTTTGGTCACCTTAGTTTTAGGGTGTTTGCTAGGCAAGTTATCAATCAAAGGTTTCTCTTTAGGTTGTGTGGCGGGCACCTTGTTAGTTGGTATTTTAATTGGCCAATTGGGTGGTTATATTGAACCTTCGTCTCGATGGATTTTCTTCGGTTTATTTCTGTATGTTATCGGTTATCAAGGTGGTTATAGCATTTTAAGGGTGTGGCAATTACGTAAAAAAACAATCTTAATGACCAGTTTGATTATAAGCCTTATCACTATATCCACCATGTGCTTGGCCACCTGGTTTTTTAATCTCGATTTGTATACCAGCATAGGCATGATCTCAGGAAGCTTTGTCCATCCAGAGGTAATGTACATGGTCACTGATTCGATTGAAAAGTTGCCTGAACTTTCTGAAACAGTGAAATTAGTGGCGCTTAATAATGCTTACATGGGATATGTACTGACGGTCATTTTTGGCATGGTAGGGCCTGTGATCATGATGAAATGGCTCCAATCTGCTGCAATGAAGCAAAGTGATTCACCTTTTGATAAAGCGACTCAAAATGAATTGGATGAAAGTCATTGTGATAGATACTACCCAATCGACACTCTTGAAACGGTCGTAAAACGTGTTTTTGAAGTTAATCCAACCAGTACGGTTCTTGGTAAAAGCATTGAACAACTGAACGCACCGTATTTTGACATCATGTTCGAACGAGTCAATCTAGTTGATAAGGCAAAAAGTAGTTCGAATGAGATTGATGACGCAGTTAATCACAATGAGCCACTTGTCGCGGGCGATATCGTTACCATAACGGGCAGACACGACACGCTATATTATTTTGAAGATGATGTAATAGGTAGTGAATTACCTAGTGACACTCAAGTAGATAACAATGAAGCGCATTTTAATATGCTCATCAATACCCATGGCTTTGTTGGCAAATCATTAAATGATATCAAGACTGAAATTAACCAAAATACCTACAAAAATCTTTGCATCATTCGACTTGTCAGAGATCAACAATCTATAGAAATCACGCCAGATTTAATTGTGAAACAAGATGATATTTTACAAATCATGGGCAGTGCTAGTGATATTCAATTCGTTAAACATAACTTTAGTAACAATGTTGGCCGTAATACCGAGAGTTTCGCCTTGTTTGGAATAGGGTTAGTGGCAGCTTATTTAATGAGCTTATGGAATCTCAACATTGGTGGTTTGTATTTTTATTTAAGCATTGGGCTGAGTAGCTTGATTGCTGGTACTTTCGTAGGCTGGCTGAGCAATAAAATCAATCCACTTTCTCAGTTACCTCGTCACACTATCACGTTTGTTAGAGAGTTATCCTTGCTGGCATTCATCGCCATCACAGGGTTGTATTTTGGCCCGCAAATGATTAACGAAATGAATACCAGTGGTATGAAAATCCCCTTAATTGGTTTAGGTGTCGTACTCGTATCCCAACTATTTTCATTAATGATTGCCAGTAAGATGCTGAAATTTAACAAACCTTCAGTAGCAATAGGCAAGAATATTGAAAGCAAAAGTGATGGTGTTGGCATATCAAGTCGTTATCGTTTGCACGAGCAGAGTGCAATGTATGCGATAGCCATTTCATATATTACTTCAAGCTTTTTGATGTTGTTGGTTATTTCCATGGTGTTGAACTTTATGTAGCGCTGAAACACCACAAGTCACTGTCTATCGCAGTGACTCAAATCTTACTTCCTCTATATTTAAAACCACATTAATAGGTTGAAAAAACCATGTTTAAATTTGTTTCTTTGTGCTTTCTGAGCTTAGTTTCTTCAGTGGCGATCGCCGAGAGTTCGTACTTTTTTGATGAAAAAGATGGTCAGTTTGATTTAGGGTATCACCTTGCTGAAAACGCTTATGGATTCCTTCCTGTTCCGGTATTAATTACTGAACCAGCCGTTGGTGCGGGTGGGGGGATCGTTGGGTTGTTTTTACATGAAACAGAAGCTGAGAAAGAAGCGAGAAGACAAAAAGCCCTTGAGTCAATTGATGGCGGAGCCCAATTAATGCCAGCTGCGATGACATTGGTTGGCGCGGGTGGGACGGCCAATGGTACTTGGTTTGGTATTGCTGGTCATCGTCATTCTTGGTTAGATGATAGCATTCGCTATACCGTAGTAGGCGGCGCAGCTAATGCCAATCTTGATATTTATACTCGTTTAGGTGGGCTACTTCCTCCTGATAAAGCTATTCAATTTGATACCACAACAGAAGCGCTATTCGCCTTACAAAAAATTCAATTTAGAGTGGCTGAAACCCCATTAATGCTAGGGCTTAAACAATTCTGGGCTGAATCATCAGTTTCATCTTCTAACGCTGTGGTTGACTGGATTTTACAGCAACAATTGGGTGATAAAACAACAACCTCTGGTTTAGGGCTTATTGCGGAATATGACACCCGCGACAATATTTTCTTTCCTAAGAAGGGTTATATATTCTCGGCAGAATATATGGTGTTTGATGAATCTATTGGCTCTGATCATAATTATCAAACATTAGAAGCAAGCGGTGAAGTCTACCTTCCTCTTTCTAATCATTGGACATTAGCGTTCGCAGGTGGCTATGACCAGTTATATGCTGGCGATATTCAGCTGTCACCTACGACTAAACCTTATGTAGAGTTACGCGGTGTGTCGGCGTTTAAGTATCAAGGTGACCAAGTGGCTACAGTTCAATCTCAGTTGATGTATCACCTCAATCATCGTTGGACGTTATCTGCATTCTACGGTTATGGCGTGACAGACAGTGATGCTATTGAAGAAAATAGTGATTCTGTTGATAGTTATGGGGTTGGCTTTCGTTACCAAATTGCCCGTCGATATGGCATTCATATGGGGATGGATTTCGCCACCAGTGGTGATGAAAATGCAGTTTACTTTACTTTGGGTTCAGGGTTTTAAAAGTGAGGGTTTACCACAAGCTCTGATGGCATGATTACAGCAATTATTATCTAATCTATGCCAATTGAGCTTGGGTGGTATTATTGAGCGCCTTACTATTACGGTGTGTTTTGTGGCTCTGTTTCAGAGTTTTTATTGCTTTCATCTGACTGCTGCTCGGGCTGCATACGCGATAACAGACTGATTAATATTAACACCGGAAATCCAATCAAACTGGCGGCAATAAAGAAGTTTACGTAGCCATAAGCATTGACGTATACCCCTGAGAATCCGGCAATAAACTTAGGGAACAACAGCATAATTGAAGACAGTAAAGCATACTGACTAGCGCTGTAGCCACTACTGGTTAAGCTGGATAAATAGGCGATAAAGGCTGCGGTGGCTATGCCTGCACTGAAATTATCAACCGATATCGCAAAGGTTAAGAATGGTACGTTATAGCCAATGTAAGCTTGCCATGCAAAGAGTAAGTTGGTGACAGCAACCAATAAAGCACCGACAAATAGTATCTTCATCGTGCCATAGCGCATGATTAAAATTCCGCCTGCGCCCGCGCCAAGTAACGTCATGATTAAACCATATACTTTACTTAAAAAGGCAATTTCTTCTTTACTGAAACCCATATCCACATAAAACACATTGGCCATAATGCCCATGACAATATCGGAGATCCGATAGCAAGAAATCAGCAATAAAATCAAGATGGCACTTTTGCCGTAACGTTTAAAGAAATCGACAAAAGGCAGGACGCTGGCACTGTATAACCAGGCCATAGCACTGGCTATTTTAGTCGGATACTTTTGGGCAAACTGCGCTTTAAGTTGGCGTTCTTTTTCATCTGCAGCTTTTGTATCGACTTGTGGCTCTTTACTAAACAAAGTGGTGATTAAGCCTACAGACATCAGCATTGCCATGACAAAATATGCGGTTTGCCATGCTTCTAAATTATATTCGGTATTACCTGGGTCTACCCAAGCGGCAATGGTTAGCGCCCCTGCGGTTGCTACAATCATTGCGCTACGATAGCCCACTTGATATGCAGCAGCTAATGCTGCCTGCATGTCTTGGGGGGCTGATTCGATACGGAAGGCATCAATGACGATATCTTGAGTCGCTGAGGCAAATGCCAGTATCAGGGCAAAAATGGCCAGTTGCTCTAAATCAACTAAGGGATCACTTTGTGCCATGCCCAATATCGCGGCCACTAGGCCGAGCTGGGCGAAGATCATCCAGCCTCTTCGCCGTCCGAAAAATCGGGTGAATAGGGGAAGCGCCATACGGTCCACTAATGGTGACCAAGCCCATTTGAATGCATACGTTAATGCGATCCAACTAAAGTAGCCAATAGCGGCACGGTCAACACCTGCTTCGCGAAGCCAAAAGCTTAATGTTGAAAACACCAGCATAAGCGGTAGGCCAGCAGAAAACCCCAGCAATAACATGATTAGAACACGCTTGTGATAATAAACAGACAAGGCTTCACGGGTACGAGTTAGCAGTTCAGACATTAAGGCAACGGATTGAAGGAGAATGGCTCTAGCTTATGTCGCGTAGCGTATTGGTTCAAGCCATTCTGGTTGGAAATTTTGAAGAGTGTAAAATTAACTTAAAGTAATTGAAGTTGTTGGTCAATTTGTCGGCCTGATCCCGATACAACCATGGGGCATATCCCCTCCAATATTAATGTAATCACAGCAGTCATGAATTTGTTGCCTTAGATACTGATTACCTCTAATAACCATATCTGGCCATTGATCGAAGCAGTGTAATAAATGCCAAAACACTTTTTCGGTATCTGTGGGGGTTGCTGCGTCTGTGTTGGTATCGAGGCTGATACTTTGCCATTCTTCTAGTACATCCCACATGTAAAGCTTGATTTCTTTATGCTCTAGTTGGTTATCTAAAAAAGCCTTTCCATAATAGGCCAGTTGTGGCGCCTTGGTTTCTATGAAGTCATTTGGGGTCATTGATGACATCCTTTTTATTGCAGCTATTAATCAAATAGCACTCAAAACTAAACGAATTTACTCATCAAATAATACAGAGTGAACAAGCAGCGATTTATTGACAACTTAATGAGTAATTATCTAAACACGGGAAAAAGCTGCTTACAGGTAAAAATAAGTATAGTCAGGATTGTTGAATAATTACTCAAATTTACAATGTAAGTGCTAAAAAAGTGGTTTTAGCTGTTATTAGAAATCAGCGAAGAAGAACATGCTAAAAAAAAGTGGAATGAAATCAATATTTCACTCCACTTATTCTGTTTTGTGTATCACGCAGTAGTAATCAAATTAAACTTTATTTACTTCAAAAAGTGCTTGCTGCAGTCTTATCTCTCGAGTCTTTAACGCAAAAAAAGACATATAAATAAAGTCGCTTATTGCGGCAAAAGCGTCGCTTTATTAAGTTTAATTTCTTTTACTGGAAAGTCAGGCCAATTTAACTCTGGATTGGTCATGGTTGGTGCGTAAGACATTGCTTCAAGCACCGCCATACCTTCAATGACTTCACCAAATACAGCGTAGCCCCAGCGGCGTTTAGATGGGTTGAGATTTTTGTTGTCGCCAACGTTAAAGTAGAACTGACGCGTTGCAGAGTGAGGATCGTTATCGCGTGCCATTGCAATAGTGCCAACAGAATTTGATAGACCATTACCCGACTCATTAACAATAGGGTCCATTGATGGGCCTTCTTCTAACTGCGGATTTAACCCCCCACCTTGAACAACGAAATCAGCAATCACACGATGAAAAAGGGTGTTGTCATAGTCCCCTTGAACCACATAAGTGAGGAAGTTATCGACGGTGATAGGCGCTCGAGTGCGGTCTAGCTCCACCACGACTTTGCCCATTGTGGTATCAAATTCCACTTTTGGGTAAAGGGTATTAGGCTGAATATCGACGGCAGCATTTGCCATCATTGACGAAAACAACATTACACTGGCTACAATCCGTTTAAGCATAAGGCATTCCTAATTTGTGGTCTGACGTTATTATTGAGATTACTGTTGTAAAAACTGATGTAATTCAGGGTCGTTAATAATCTTAGTTGTAAGCTCATCGATAAGCTTGTTCATATCCAACTCTAAGGTGGCAAAATCTGGGCTAAAAGGTCCTTTTAACATGCCTTTACCATTATAAATTTTAGTGAATTCTTGGGTTTGGTTTTTAGCGACAACATTGATGGTTAAGTTAGTGTTGGCTTCAAAGCCAAAAGTAGACTCAGTAACATCTGTCAGTAAGTAATCTAACTGGAACTCAACAGTATTGCTGGCGGCGGGATCTACTTGGTATCCGGCATTACTCATTGATTTTTTAAACACGCTATCAAGTTGCTGTCTGATTGGTTCACTCGGACTAACAAGCTTTGCTGCCTCATCGCCTTGATTAAAGCGAACAATAAAGTTGGCTTTACGGACATCAATGGTGCTCACTGCGACAGTGTCGTAACGATCAATTTTATTGATGACATTAGGCACATTGGGATTAAGTGCAATATGAGTAGGAGTATGACTAGCACAAGCTGATAAAAATAATGCGGAGCACAACAATAATGACAATGATTTCATGACTAAAAACGGTAAAAAATGGTGCGGTCAGAATAACAGATTTTTAGCGCCTTTCCAGTCAAAAAATGGCAGTTAATTAGATTGTGCCAATATAGTGAGTCGCAACAAATTTTAGCTCGTTAAATAAAAGCAGTGCCATCTTAATTCAATCACTAGCCATTGACTTATGCTGATAATTTATTCACGTTAGTGTGGTGTATTTGATGATTTACTCTAAATAAATACTCTTGATAAAAACGCTAGAAAGCAATCAAGCCATTATTACCTCGGATAATGCTCGACAAATATCGACACTGTAACCAGTTTTAATATAACGGATGAAGTATGTCTTTGAATCATTTACAACTTGCGCCAGACAAGCTAATGAACACTGAAGGTCAGCCTATTTTCGGACACTTTGATGGTGTGGTAGGGGACTTAGGGGTAAAACAGTTTAACTATTTTAATGAAATGGATAAGCCTTGCTCTTGGTTTGCTAAGTATTTTGATTATAAACAGTTTCAATTTATTAATATTACCACTGCGAGATACATCATTGGTGTCGCGATTGCCGATATTCGCTATGTGGGCAGCAGTTTTTGTTACTTATATGATATTGAAAAGAATAAGCTGACAGAAACTCAAGCCTTAAAACCGTTATCCTGGGGGATGTCTGTATCACGCTCGCCTCAGCAAGGTAAGGCAAGGATTAAGCACCGCCAAGGTAAGATTGAATTTTCAATTAAAGACTCCCTGTGGCAATTAACCATTAACACCGATGATATAAAAGCAGAATTACAGCTCAATCCTCCGCCATTAAGTTTACCCATGAGCTTGTGTACTCCAACTGGCTATAACGGCTGGACTTATACTCAAAAGCACAATGGTTTAAAAGTCTCTGGTCGCTTAACCATAAAAGATGAACCGCAGCCGCTTAACTTCGCTTTAGGTGGTTATGACTTTTCTGCAGGTTATATGCGCCGCGAAACCAGTTGGCGCTGGGCGTCAATCAATGCGCAAGTGGAGCAAGGGGTTTTAGGCTTAAACCTTGCCGCAGGGGTGAACGAAACAGGCGCGACTGAAAATGTCTTATGGATTAATGGTGAGCGCCATTTACTCCCAGGAGTAAAGTTCGATTTTAATCGGCATGTGAGTGACGACTTTTGGCAAATCAGCACTGCCACAGGTCAAGTCGATCTGACTTTTAGGGCACTTAATTGCCGCAGCGAAAAACTCAATTTTGGTTTTCTAAAAAGTAACTTTAGGCAGTACATCGGCTATTTTAGCGGCCACATCATCGATAATAATGGCCACAAACATGTATTGCGTAATCAGCTTGGTTTAACTGAAGATCACTTTGCTAAGTGGTAGCGTTTAATTATCCGCCCAAAACAATTTAAATAAAATAATAGTATAAAGGTTTTCAATGGATTTGAACTCAATCATCAATCACCCGGAAATGCTGCTGCTTGCATTAGCGCCAGTATTTTTTGTTTGTATTTTCCTCGAATGGTATTTAGGTGATAAACGCCAAAAACTCCCTCTTTCCGCGCGATATAAAAAAGCGGAAGTGTTTTGCAATATCAGCTTAGCGGGCATGCATCAGTTAACTGATATTCTTGCAGGGCTGCTCATTGCCAAAATCTATTTAGCAGTATTTGGCTGGAAATTATTTGATATCCAAATGGGCGCGGTCAGTTTTATCGTATTAATGGTGCTACAGGATTTCTTCTATTACTGGTTCCATCGTGCAAGTCATAGAGTGCGTTGGATGTGGGCGGCTCATGTCGTTCATCATAGCTCTGAGAATATGAACTTTAGCACCGCATTTAGACAAAGCTTAATGTACCCGCTTGCTGGAATGTGGCTGTTTTGGTTACCGCTGATTGTGATTGGCTTTGACCCTAACTGGGTAGTATTTGTGGTGCTTTTAAATCTTGGGCTGCAATTTTTTGTTCATACCCAGGCTGTCAAATCATTGGGTCCAATTGAGTGGCTATTTAATACCCCTTCACATCACCGTGTTCATCATGGTCAAAACCAGCAATACATAGACAAAAACTACGCCGGTGTATTGATCATCTGGGATAAGCTTTTCGGCACATTTGAGCCGGAAAAAGAAACCGTGATTTATGGGATCACTAAGCCTGTTAATAGCTTTAATCCTTTGATTGTCAGTTTTGCTGAATGGCGCGAGATGTTTAAAGAGGTGAGTAAGTCAGGATTGAGCATAAAGCAGCGACTAGGTGTTTTATTTTCACCCCCGTCTCAAGCTGATGTTAATACTCGTGAGAAGGTCGCTGTTGAAAGAAATGATGATAGTGTGGTCGATTGACCCATTGTCGTGTAAAGGAAAGAAGGTTTAACCTACTTACCACATACTCGGAAGGGGTTGAGTACGTGATAAGTAGGTCTCACCAAATAAAAAAGGGCTCTTTGGGTACAGCCCCAGCTTAAATTATCAATATCAAATCCATAACCTCATTCTAAAAATCAACTGAGCAATGAGTAGTTTTTCAGTCAATCTATCGACATGGTTATCAATTTATACGTTAAAGATAATGTCTTGCTAAATCGTTATAAATCGCAGACTTGTTATTTCACCACTACTTTTGAGGTGACTTAACAGGTTCGATTTTAGGGATCAAAATCCACACAGATGCAATGGCAATAACCGCTAAAGATGCGCCAATCACAAATGCAGGGGTGTAGTTGCCATCAGCAGTTAGATAAGGCACTAAAGCGGTTAAGCCTAATGCGCCTAATTTTGCTGCCATACCTGAAAATCCTGCTAGGGTTCCCACGGCTTTTTTACCGAACAAGTCACTTGGCAGTGTTTGCACATTACCAATGGCTGTTTGAAAACCAAATAGGATCACTGCCATGATCATCACTGCAGTTGTGGGGCCACCTGGACTTGCCATTGAAAGCAAAGCAGGCAACATAATTAAACAACCTAAAGTGATAGTCAGTTTGCGCGTTTTATTGATATTCCAACCGGCTTTGAGTCGGTTTTGTGCTAATAAACCACCAAACCAAGCGCCAAGCATTGCACCAACATAAGGGACCCAACCGTATATCCCAATGGATTTAACATCCATTGCATACACTTCATTCAGGTAAATAGGGATCCAGAATACAAATAGCCACCAAATAGGATCGATAGCTGCCGAAGCAATAATCACTCCCCAACTTTGCTTATGAGAAAGCAGTTGGACGGTTGATGGGTTGTACTCTTCAGCATCACTTCCATCGTCAGTGTCAGTGGCTTTTTGCCCAGTTAGGATGTATTGACGTTCTTCTTCAGTAATCCAAGGGTGAGATTTAGGCGGCGCTTTAACTAAGATAATCCAAGGGATTAACCAGAGTAAACCGACCAGACCGATGATCACAAAGACCATTTGCCAGCTAAAGTAGACGGTCATATAGGCAATGAGTGGAATAGAAATAATACCACCGATTGCAGCCCCTGAATTAAAAATGCCTTGGGCTAAAGCACGCTCTTTAGTTGGAAACCAATCAGCGTTACTTTTAGCTGCACCTGGCCAGTTACCGGCCTCAGCGACACCTAAGATTGCTCTAAAAATACTGAAACTCAGCATACCTTGTGCAAAGGCATGGGCCGCAGTTGCAATAGACCAAACACCAATAGATAAAACGAAACCAAGACGAGTGCCAATCCAGTCAAATATCTTGCCGAATATCGCCTGACCAAACGCATAAGATAAGATGAACACAATAGAGATATTGGCGTAAATCTGTTTACGCTCAAGCGCGGTTTCGTTAGGAAATATATCTTCAACAATATCAGGCCAAAGCACACTAAGGGCTGAGCGATCGATATAATTAATCACCGTCGCTAGCGCAATAAGCAGTATGATCCACCATCGAAGATTGTTTATCTTCATTTTAAGCCCTCGATGAAGTCTTCTCTTGCTGGGCTAAAGGTATCAATCAAAATACCGCCGGTTGGGCAAGTTGCGCCATGGTCAGCATGAGGTGGGATCATGCAGCTGTCACCCGGTCGAAGGATTTTAGTGACGCCATCAATGTTAAAGTGGAACTCACCTTCAACAACATAAGTCACTTGAGAATGTCTGTGGGCATGGTTGTAGCCAATAGCGCCTTTCTCAAACCAAATTTTTACAGCCATTAATTCTTCATTAAACCCAAGCATTTGACGCTTAAGACCGCCGCCGATATCTTCAATTTCTGTTTCATTTCCGAAAGAAAAATGTGCACTCTGTTTCATGGTTAACTCCTACTGCGTAATGGTTAATAACTGGTATCTTCCGCTAAAGCTGTATGGCTTGTTTGCGTAAGAAAAACGATTAGTTATTGGTTGGTTTGATTGTTGTTTTTGGTTGTTTTTTACATTCTCGTTTTCAAGGTTGCGTTGCAAACGAGTGGCAAGGTTCAAATCCTGACGGTGAGAAATAGCCAATACGAACTGCTGAGTTGTACTTGGTGTCGTTTGTAGACTAAACCCAATGACACTGATGTCGTCCTGACTATCATAGGTTAATGATTGCAACTTGCTGGTGGCATTTAATGTGTATTCTGCTGATGGGTTATATTCGCCATGGGGCTCTAATACACTGACAAATTGATGTTGCTTACTGTCTTGCACTCGTTGAATAAAGCTATGCTCAAGGCGAAGGTTTTGATTTGGGTCATTGGCACCAAGCTGAGTAAAAAGTACTTCAGTATTGCCGGCATTGATGCTGCTATGAGTGTAAAAATGGCCGTTGTCATTTAACCAAGTTATTTGAGCAAGGTTTGATGCTGCCTCAAGTTTTGATTTTGCATTTGGCAGTTGAGACGTAGCGGTTAACCATAAATGCTGGTAACCCGAGTGTTCACCTAATGGATTGAGCTGACGAGTATAAGCGTGGCGCGTAAAGTTTGAATCAATAAACTGACCTTGATAATGCACGGGTAAGTCATATTGATGAGCATTTTCACTGCTGACATCCATGATATCGATTACAAGAGGGTATGAGGCATTTGCAGTTTCAACTGTAACCATCGCCATGGTGCGGGTGAAACTGACATCTTCATAGGCGCTGTTAATGCTTGCAGATGCTAATGTGGCCTTTGCATCATGATGATAAAACAGGATGTCAGGGTGATGGTTGTTGCCCACTTTTGTTTTGCCACCAAAGTGACTTGTTTGATCAACGATGAGGGTGTTGTGGGCAATGGTTTGTTTCGCCCAGGTTTTGTTTTCAGTTAAATAACCGCCACCAGATTTGGCTTCAATATTCAGAAAACGCGCCGCGCCATAGTCAGAGACAATTTCTTCACCATCATCATAAAACTGCCAATTAAGCTTATCGAAATGGCCATGACCTAAACCTTGGGCTGTGGCTTTAAACACTAATGCTTGGTCGGTAAGCTTTTGTTCGATTGGTGCTTGCTGGCGCATAACAATCAATGCGCCTTCATTTCCCGCTTTACCGTCACGGAATACCATAGATGAAAACGGGTATTGGCTGATGCTATTTGTTTTAGCTTCTGCATCAATCGCTTGGGCGAGTTTAAGTCCATCACCTGTGAGTAAAATACGATTCTGCTGTTTGGCAATATCAAGCAAATTGTTATCGCCGTTGAGCCCATAAGCAATACTGACGGCAATAACCAGTTCCATGGTATCGATGCCTTTACTTTTAATCGCATCATTTAACGGAAAGAATAAGCCGTTATAGCTTAGCTCGATGGTGCTATAAATTGCTTTTAATAAAATACCATCGCGATAGCTGAAGATTTTTTGCTGCGGTTGGTTTTGCTCAATGGCTTTAGCAAAAGTGACAAAAGGTAGCAGAGCAAAACGTTGGTAGTAAGGGCCTTCGTTATAATAACCATCTGGTGAGAACAGCTCATCGAGTTGACGCAAGAAACCACCTGTACCGGACTTGTCTAATCCAAGTAGAGCTATTTCTACTAACTCAGGTTTATTGAGTACAAATCCTGTCATCCCAACAGCGGCCGTTGCCCAAGTGCCATGATTATGGATTTTATCGAAGGTCTTAGGTGACTCTATCGACAAGAAATTAGCCACAGGCAAAATGATGCCAGTTTCTATCGTTTGCTGGTCTTGTTCATCTAAAGCATCAACAATAAAATCGTAGGCTTGAATGGTGTACACCAGCCACATGGCTTCGTTTAGACCTTGCCAGAACAACTTACCTTCATTGCTGTTTCTCCGCTTTGGATGACGCGGTAATCTTGGATAAAGTTCGGCATATTGTAGCAACATGTCGCGAACAAAATGCGCGTATTGAATATCTTGAGTGAGCTGATACATCACGCCCGCATCGTACATCTGCAGGTAGTTTTTCTTATGACGTTCGTGTGAATAACCACCGCCGCCATCTACAGGAAACGGCACAACTAACGGTTGGTTTATCACTTTATCTACAGCTGTTTTTTTAGCAGTAAAAGTTTGCTGAAAAGCGCCTGCTTGTTTAAGTGCTGCGCGCATCTGAGTCACATCATGCTGATTAATCACTAAACTAGGATGGCTTAATGTACTTGCCTGTGCAGCGAATAAACTGCCTTGCAGCAATAAAAAGCCAATTAACAAGTGTGCTGTTCTCATCAGGTTCATCTTAGACATGATGTTATTGATAAGCGCTTTCATGATGTTATTCATTATTAGAGCGCTTTTTTATCTGATTGTTGTACAAGGTTGTCGCTTAGCTTGGCAGTGGATTCACTGATTGAATAAAGCTCTGTCACTTTTACTGCCCCAGAATCTATAAATTGGTTATGCGTCACCTGAGTCATTGGTTCACCTGTAGTGTGTTCGATATTAATGTAGGCACTATTGTTAAAGTGGTTTTTATTGATATCTGCAACTTGGGCACCATGAAGGTATAAACTGGCTTGGCTCTTATTTTGCTTACCATTTCCTACATTAGTAATGTCGTTGTTATTAAAGCTAATGTGCGGGCCGAAAGTGCTTTCGTCAGTGCCTCCACGATAAAGCTTAACCAGTGCACCGCCAATATCATTAAATTGATTGTTATTGATTGTGAGATATTCCACGTTATAAATACCGCGATCATCGGTTTCTTTGTTAAGTCTAAAAAGGTCGCCTGTGATAGTGCTAAATTGGTTATTAATAACCTCAATTTTGTTGGCAAAAGCGCGAGCGCCAGAGTCAAAAAAGTGGAAGGAATGGTTGATGTTTAACTGGCTGATTTTGCTGTTGTACATGCTAAAGCGATAGTTGGTTAACATGCCCCATTTACTGGTTCTTACCACAGTATTACCAGATGAATCTGGGCTGCTTGTGCCTGTAATTATCAGACTATCAAGCTTTAAGCTGCCGCCATTTTGAATTTCAAATAGATTGCCTCGACTAAAGGTCAATGTTGGTTTTTGGGTATCTTGGGCAATAATCGAAAGGGTTTTGTTGATTTCGATGATTTTCTCTATCTGATATTTGCCTGCTTTTAGCGCAATAATATCGCCATCTTTAGCATTACTTACGGCAGTCAACAGTTGTTCGGCTGTAGATACACTATGAGTTATTCCCGAATCGAAGGCGGTGTTAGGCTCAGCTTTGGTGTACCAACTCACGCCAGTGTTAGCTTTTAAGGTTGGGGTGAGTGTTTGAGTCGCACCAAATTCAGCATTATGGCTGTTTGATGGGTAAAATAGGCCATTATCTGCACGCTGTAGTGATATTGCTGTTGGTTTAATACCTTGGTTTATTTGATTATTATTAAGCTCATTGGATAAGTTGTCAGAAAATTGAATCCCTGAGATGTCATCAAAAATGGAGAAGGGTGCTTGTTGGTTATTATTAACAAATAAATTGTGTGTAAATGCTGAGTCTTTTGGCACTGCAGAGCGCTCTTTATCACTGCCTGCAGCTAAATGAATATGGTCGACATTGATAAAGCTGTTGCGGCTTACCTTGGCATTAACCACTTGATGATAGCGATTGATTGGCGAATTTGGTACACCATTCATAATGGTAAAGCCACTGCCGAAACGATAGCCTTTTAGCCCTTCTAAATAGTTATTAGTAATTGTTTGATCTCGGTTAATAATCCGAATACCGCCCGTATGGTCAACGCCATTACCTAAAAACACATTACTGTCGACTTGGTTACCGTTACCGTGGCGCATAGTCAGAGTGCCGCGAGACTCAAAAAAGGTGTTATTGCGAATTATATTCTTGCCGGCTTTGATTGAGATAATTTCAACCTCGCCATCACAGCGATCAAAATAGTTGTCTTCGATTACCGTATATGAATTCGTCATTGAGAAATGACTGGTACCGATGCGAATGGTTTCTCCGCCATTTGAGCCTAAAGTTGGGCGAGGGCCAAAATAGTTATGATCTATTCTGTGGTGATTTTGTTGACTGTCTTCACCGCGAAGCCTAACTGTCAGCGTAACGCCTTTGTTGCGTTTACCGACGAGGTGGTTGTGATCAAAACGGTTATGTTGACCATATAGTGCAACCCAATAATCAGACTCATGACGGTCAGGATTATTAAAATTGTCGATAACCACTTCTGTTACACGGGAGTGGTTGGCTAATTCATCCTCACTGGTTCGATATGAGATAACCGAATTGTTTGGGGTGTAGCCGTCTTTAAAGACTAAGCCAGACACTTCTAAATAGGTGCCGGACATTTGTAGATTGGATTGACCCGATAAAATCACTTTGCCTTTGGTTTGAGCTGAAAGGCGAATAGGGGCTTCTTTGCTGCCTTGGCCGATGAAGTTGATCTCAAAGTCTTGCCAAGTGCCATTTGAAAGAATGATGTCATCGCCCGCGGCCAGTTTTTTTACTGCTTGATTAAACTCATCTTGCGTACTTACGGTAAAGGTTTCGGCGTTGACTTGAACAGACAGCAGACATAAACCCATTAAGAGAGTTGATTTAACAGGAACCGATAACAGTGTGCTGTGAGCAACTGAGTGAAGCTTGATTCTGTTTTGAAAACGCATAAAGACTCTCTTATTATTTTTAGTGGCTGTAATTGTTATTGATGTCAGGCTAAACCTGCGATTTCATACTCATTAGTTCGTACATTGATTCAGTGCATTATTTCTCTTACTTCACTTTCTACTTCACTTTCTCTACTTCACTTTCTTTACTTTACTTTCTGCTTATATTGCTCGCTTCTAAACAAAATAACCCCTACCTCAATAATTAAGGTAGGAGTTGCACGACTAAGTTTTACTTAAGGCTAAAACTTAACTTTTGCACCAAGGAAATATTTTGAACCAGAACGAGAGTAGTCCGATACAGTAGTATCGTTACCACGAGTCATAATTTGCGGTTCATCTAACAAGTTCAGCGCTTTAAGTGATAGTGATAAGTAATCTGTCACTTTGAAGTTAGCTGAGAAATCTAAGTAGCTTGAGTCCTGCACGTATCGATGTGAACGTGTTGGGAACGGCAAGTTATTAGGTTGGAAATATTGTTCGCGATACTTATAAAGCACGCGGAATGTCGCCCAATCACCTTCCCAGTAAACTGATGCTGAAGCCACTTGTGGAGAGAAGCCAAATAGGTTCGCATCAGCGACAACATAAGGGCTACCAGGCTCAGCTGTGACAAAACTTGAATCAGCATAGTTGTAAGCCACTTTGGCACCTAAGCCATCAAATGGGTAAGGTAGCTCAGAGAAATGTTTTTGCGCAGTGACTTCAATACCCTGAATGACAGATGAGTCATCAGAGGTTTGACGAGTGGTATGGGACACGTTTGGATAAATACTCTCAACACCATCGAGCGACACCGTAATATCACGGTTTTCTTCGACATTTTCATAGCCACCAGTAAAGTCTTTATAGTAATAAGCTAATGAGATCGCAGCATCTTCACTTGGATACCACTCTAACGATAAGTCATAGTTGTTAGAAAGATAAGGATCCATGTGGTTACCACTGACTTTGATCACTTCCATTTCTGAATCATCTTTTTAACGTCAACTGTTTGTTCTGCTACTTGGGCAGTTGGCGCTGTAACTTCAATGGCTTCATTTTCATCTTGTGCGAATACCGGTGATGCTAATAACGATAATAATGCTGAACTATAAATGGCACTTTTAGGCTGTATTCTGATCGTGTTTAATGCGCGACTTATTTTATTAAGTTTCACGTTAATCTCCCCAGATTAATTGTTTGTTTAAATAAAAGTGAACATAATCCTTTAAACATGATCTTTAAATACAACTTTGCGTTAGATAGAAACTTACTAATGGTCATGTTAGTTGTCAACCAATTTATGTTACCAACAAGATCTTAAATATATGCTACTGTTATTACCAATAGCATTTTTTTAACCAAATCAGGGCTAATATGAAATTTGCTCTAGTACAACAAATTTTCAAAATAGGATTTGCGTTGACTAGGTAAACAGATATTATGTTAGTAATACAATAAAATTGGTTTTAACCATTGAAGGACCAAAGATGAAAAGTAGGCGTATGTTTTGGCGCATCGTAGAAGAGATCGAAGCGTCTATTGCTAGCGGCGAATATACTCCTGGAAGTCGTTTACCTCCAGAAAGGGAGTTGGCTGAAAAATTTGATGTCAGCCGACCAACAGTTCGTGAAGCAATTATTGCACTGGAAGTGCGTGAGAAAATTGAAGTTAAAACGGGCTCTGGTGTATATGTATTGCACTCTGCTAATCAAGCTGATCAAACCAATAAGATTAATGCATTTGAGCTGACGCAAGCTCGTGCTCTTATAGAGGGCGAGATTGCCGCCCTTGCTGCAAATACGATAACTAAAGAAGAACTTGTTGAGTTAAACAAAACATTGATAATGATGGAAAATAAGTCATATGTTGAAGAAGCGGATGAGATGTTTCATCAGATCATCGCTAACTCGACTCGCAATGGTGCTTTGATTAAATCATTTCAAAACTTGTGGGCATTACGAGCTTCAAGCCAAAAGATTATTACTGATTACGACAGTGTATGTAGCAAGGATAATAAGAAAACCCTTGATGAGCATACTTCTATATATGAAGCTTTGTTAGCCAATGATGCTTCTGAAGCAAGACTGGCAATGCATAGACACTTTAACCGACTCATTAATGTTTTATTTGATACTGTCGAAGCGCGATCTCTTGAAGAAGTCCGTCGTAAAAACAGTGAAAAACGCGACTTATACTCTATTGATAATTTGGTTAACCGATTAAGTTAACGTGGTTCTGTTATTTAAGATAATAATCGATTCGTTAACAAGTAACTGATTATATTTCATCAAAGCCTTTCTATATGAAAGGCTTTTTTATATCTACGAATTGACTAAAAACCTGCATAAATTATTAAAATTAAAGGATTTACTTTGAAGGAGGAAAACGCTAGAAATGAGAGTTGTTTTACTTCGAACTAATCGAGGGGGAAAGGTTTAGAGCGAACTTTGACGATTTAAACATTCAAGATGACAAAGCGAGTAGCGCTACTGATTAAAAATTGAATGTCACCTCGTATAAGCTGTTGATTATTTTCAGCGTAATAGCGTTCAACTCTGTTCATTCCTTTTATGGCCATCATGATTTTCAAATTGTTTAAAACAGTTTTAGGCAATTAATTTTATCCTTGAGCTGAAACAAAATTCATACAATTACACTTCTTTTTTTGAATTTTGGCAAAATTTGGTTAGCCTAAATTCACGTTTTTATCTTATAAATCGATTGGGATTATATTGTTTGTTGCTAGGATGTTAAGTTATGTTTGTGCAATTCTTACTGTTAAACATCATGTTATGGCTATATAAAGGAGCAGGTCGAAACTCTTTGTCGACCAATGGATTCTTATGTTATTACCAATATCCCGATGTGGCAGTGAGATTTTAGTTGTGTATGCCAAGGAGCAATCTATCTCAAGCTCCTCATTAATCATCCGTTTCAGGCTATTAGTTTTAGGCTATTACTTTAGGCTACTAGTAATAGCATCGACTTCAATATTGAGCATGTGCGGGTTGAGTTAAGCTTATGATTTTGAGCTCAACACTTAGGTATCACTATTTACATATCGTCTGTACTTAATACAAAGCAGTACTCAAGTACAAAGCAGCACTCGAATATAGAGCAGCACTTAATACAAAGCAGCACTTAACGCCTTGCACTTAGGGATATAGGTCATAGTGTTAAGCTGAGTTGTAGGGCTTGGAGTTAACACGTGGTTTGCTAGTGAGTCGCGCTTGGTTTGTAAAAAGCGTTTACATGCTAAAAAATAGAATAAGGTGTTTAAAGGAGATAAACCATGAGCTACTTTATCTAACTCACAGTTTTTATTAAGAAAACGCGTTTAAAACCAGGTAAATAGATTTTGCTATTTTCGTGCCTGCAAAATAACAAATTTACCGTTTGATGCGACCGTCTTACAGTTTTTGAATATGCGCTGAAGCTTGATGTGATAAGACAAATGGCGATTACCAACAACTTGTAATAACCCGCCAGGCGCCAGTCTTCTTCTAGCATCGAGGAACATTTGCCAAGCGATATGATCGGTAATGGCTTCGCCTTGGTGAAATGGCGGGTTACATAAGACTAAGTCTGCACTGATTTCACTGTCTAAATGGGTTAAACAGTCATCCCAATGAAAGTGGCCTAATTCACTCGGTAAATTGTTTAGCTGCCAATTATGTTTGCTTGATGCAACGGCCATTTCAGAATCGTCGACAAAGTGAATATTCGCATCTTGATATAATTGCGCTGCGCGCAACCCTAAAACGCCATTCCCGCAACCTAAATCAATCACTGTTTTAAATTCATCTTTTGGCATGTTGTCGAGCATGATGCGGGCACCAATATCGAGCTTATTGGCCGCAAACACATTACTGAGGTTACTGATGGTGAGATTCAATTCATCGACCGTCCAAGTGACTTCAGCCACGCTTGGACGTTTTTTTCCATCAGCTATACAACTAATTACTCGAGTTTTCTTCCAGGTTAAACTGGCTGAGGCAGAGCCCAGATGTTGCTCAATTAATGCCAATAATGATTTGTTGATGCTTTTGGCTTTCGCGCCAATCAGTACTTGTGTTCCTTTAGGGAGAACTTGCGATAATCGCTGAAGCTGGTGGGCAAAGTAAGTCAGGTTTTTAGGCAACTTAATTAATACAAGTTGCGTGTCTGCAGGTAATAAGTCGCGGCTATTAAAACGAGTAATATTGCTATCTGCTAACTGATTGTCTGTTAGGTTTTGTTTCGCACCCAATAAACTGGTTTTAGCATCGGTTTCAACAAATAAAGGCCATGAAGCTTCTAATTGGGTTAGGGCACATTGAATTGCGCCAAAGTTGTCATTAAGAATGGCGGTATTTTGAGCGACAATCTCGTTATCGACTAATTGTTTAATTAGGTGTTCATCGGCAGCATCCCAAGCTTGAAGGTTTGACTCTTGCTGTTTAGGATAGCGAAAAAGTGATAACTCAATCCCTGAACAAGAGAATTGGTTTGCCGTCATGATGATTACCTTAATTAAAAACTCGAAGTCAGCAATTATCGCAGTTAAATGCAGTGATTGAAATCTTAGACACGGTTCAAATAAAGAAAAAGCCAGTATCTGAGAGATACTGGCTTGGAAAGGTACTTTTTACTCACTTTTAAACAAAGCAGTTAATTAAAAAGTTACTTTAATACTTTTTGACGGATTTGCTCAATTTGTTGCAGTTTACCCTGAAGCATATAAGTATTTTGGTTAATGTTACCTGGGTTCAATACCTGACTTTCCTGACGAGGATAGTCTTTTAATGTTGCCATGAACTCTTGTACTTGGTTACCAACAGGTACGAATAACCACATGTTGTCAGCCATCCAGCGTAAGTACATACCAGATTCGTGAGGCGCTTTTTCAAAAGGGTCAGCTCTTAAATGAACCACTTGAGGCCAGTTTGACTGGAAGCGAACCGCATCAACAATATTACCTTCTAGTGTGGCAAACGATACTTTGAAGTCACCTGTACGAACAGCATTTAGCTCAGCGTTAGCTGAAAAATATAACATACCGTCACGAGGGCCTTTATCAACTTTACCTTCGAAGTAAGGTTTAAAGTTGTAACCATCTAAATGTACACGCCAGTTTGTGCCATTGTAACGAGCACCTTTATCTGACTTAAGCTTTTCAATGACTTTGTCATCACCCGCAACAGCTGCGAATGTTGGTAGCCAATCTTTATGTGACATGATGTCGTTAATTTTAGTGCCAGGTTTAATAACACCAGGCCAGCGAACTAACTGAGGTACTCGCATACCACCTTCAAAGGTTGTCCCTTTTTCACCGTGGAAGTATGTCGCACCACCGTCAGGCCATGAAACCGTTTCAGCACCATTATCGGTTGTGTAAAGTACGATAGTGTTATCAGCAACCCCTAATGAATCTAGCTTATCAAGTAAGATACCAACATGATCATCATGTTCTATCATGCCGTCAGCGTAGATAGAGATACCTGAAATACCTTGATATTTTTCTTGTAAACGAGTCCATACATGCATACGGGTTGTGTTATGCCAAATAAAGAATGGTTTTTCAGCTTTTACCGCTTTTTCCATGAAGGCTAGCGATTCTTCTAAAAACTCTTCATCAGCATGCTCCATACGCTTACGCGTCATCGGGCCGGTATCTTCTATTTTTCCGTCAGCACTTGAGCGGATAACACCACGAGGACCATACTTTTTACGGAACTCAGGATCCTTTGGATAGTAATAAGTCTCTGGTTCTTCTTCAGCATTTAAGTGATATAGGTTACCGAAAAACTCATCAAAACCATGGGCAGTTGGCAGATGTTTATCTTGATCGCCCATGTGGTTTTTACCAAATTGCGCGGTCATATAACCTTGCTCTTTTAACACATCAGCAATCGTAGGAGTCCAATCAGGAATACCAGCATCAGAACCAGGCATACCAATAGTTAATAGGCCTGTTCTAAATGGCTCTTGTCCTGTTAAAAACGCAGAACGTCCAGCGGTACAAGACTGTTGAGCATAGTGATCAGTAAATAATGCACCTTCATTCGCAATTCGATCAATGTTTGGGGTTTGATATCCCATCATGCCATTGTTATAAGCACTGATATTGAATATACCAATATCATCGCCCCAAATAGCGAGAATATTGGGTTTGTCAGCAGCGTTTGCAACTGAAGATGCAGCTAGCAACCCTGTGCAAAGAGCGATCTTACTCGTATTAAAGAAACTTGCCATATAGACTCCGTGATGCTTTGTTTAGCTTAACGTTTTTAATCGTAAATAATTTAAATCAATTAGTTAGTTTGATTTTTTAACTGTTTAATTATATTAAGTGGATAAAATTTAGCACTGAATACAGAATATAACCTTTTGTTATACGTCTATTTACTTAAAAACGTTTATGATTATTGATTAAAAAGTATGGACTAAATGATAGTGAGGAGTGACGAATGAGCCATAGTTTACAAAGTATTACGGCATTAATAAGCCAAGTTGAAAAGTCTGTCATTGGACAATCCCATGTCATTAGAGCTTTAGTCATAGGTTTATTAACTAAAGGCCATGTCCTATTAGAGGGTCTTCCTGGTACAGCGAAAACACGCTCGGTAAAATCTCTTGCTGATGCAATGAATGCCTCATTTGGTCGAGTACAATTTACCCCTGATTTATTACCTTCCGACATAACTGGCACGGTGCAATATCAAGACAACAACGGTAGCCCATTGCTAACCTTTCAACAAGGACCACTGTTTCATAATTTAGTATTAGCTGATGAAATCAATCGTGCTCCAGCAAAAGTGCAAGCTGCATTATTAGAAGCGATGGCTGAAGGCACGGTAACTGTGGGTGATACCACGCATCAACTTGATGAACTTTTCATGGTGTTAGCAACGCAAAATCCAGTTGAGCAAGAAGGAACCTATCCATTACCTGAAGCGCAAATGGATCGCTTTATGATGAAAATTAATGTGGATTATCCAGATGATGAAGCTGAGTTAAATATTATTCGCTTGGTGCGTGCAGAAGAAAATGCGCCTGAAATGAATGAAGGATCCGCAGTGTCGAAAATAGACCCATTGGTTTTTCTATCGGCTCGCCAGCAGTTATCCACTCTCAGCGTTTCTGACATTGTAGAACGATATATTGTTGCCTTAGTGATGGCCACTCGACACCCAGAACGTTATCCTGACTCGCCTTTATCCGCTTGGATTAAAACGGGTTCTAGCCCTAGAGCTTCAATTGCACTTGATAAATGCGCACGCGCAGAGGCATGGTTATCTGGCCGAGATCATGTTCTTCCTGATGATGTCAGAAGTATTGCTCATTCAGTGTTATCTCACCGTATAACCCTTAGTTATGATGCATTAGCAGATAATATTGATGGGCAAGCAGTGGTTAATGAGTTGTTGGATATTGTGGCTGTTGGGTAATTGATGATGAATGGCAATATATCGCGTCATGCAAAGCAATCGACATTAGATCCACGATTGCATGTCGAATATCGACACTTGGTCAAGCTGCAGGCATTGAGCCATTCATTTAGATTATTACCTCATTGGCAGGCAAAGAGTTTAATGGCAGGTCGTCATAGCTCCCAGTTTCGAGGCCGTGGGTTAAACTTTGAAGAACTAAAGCATTACCAGATAGGCGATGATATTCGTTGTTTAGATTGGAAAGTGACCCTAAGAACTGGCCAACCTCATGTGCGTTTATATACCGAAGAAAAAGATCGTAATGTGGTGATTTTGGTCGATCAAGGTGCCAATATGTTTTTTGCTTCTAGCCATACCATGAAGTCAGTGGTGGCAGCTGAAGTGGCAGCATTAATTTCATGGCGGGTATTAAGAGAAGGCGACCGCATTGGTATGCTACTTAAAACACCGAAGGCATGCCTATGGTCAGAGCCGATGCGTGGCCAAAACCATGTATTGCAGCTATTAAAAACACTCAGTCAAAGTAACCAATCTCTTAATGTGAACTCGACTGATTCGGTGAGTTTTTCTGAGTCACTAACCAAGCTAGCCCAGCGAGACCTTCGCCAATCCACAGTGATTATTTTAAGTGACTTTTTGTCCTTAAATGTCAGCGATATCAATAAGCTTAAACAAATTCAACGTAGCAATGACTTACTGGCAGTAAGGATTTCAGATCCGATGGAACAAGCGATTCCTGATGATGCTCAGTGGGTGATGGGTGATGGTAATTATCAACTTAGTTTGCATCAAACTCAGCAAATATCAAAGGTTAATGAAAGCTTTACCACGACCGCGACAGAAAATGCTAAGGCACTCAATTACTTGATGGCACGTCACAATTTACCGTTAGTTGAGTTGAGTACAGACGGTAATCATTTAAGTCAGCTTAAACGCGCTATTGGAGCTTAAAATGCAGCATAACCCGCCGTCGACTTATATTTTACGGGAGCTTGTTGATGTCTACCCAGTTGATGCTGTGTCATGGTGGCCAGGGTTTGAGCAACTTCCTACAGGTTGGTGGTGTCTGCTTGTCATAACAAGTTTATTGATTGTCACAGCAGTGATTATTGGTTTGAATTATCGCTGGCAAAATCGCTATCGCGCTGAAGCGATATTGGCGATTAAACAAATCATGTTAGGTCATCAGGTTATTCAACCTGAGCCTAAAACTCAGGCTATGCTGAATCAGCAATTATTTTTTGTGTTAAAACAAGTTCTCATCTATGTAGAGCCACAGACTGCAAAACTTGCTGATAATTCAGTATTAAACGCAATGGATAAATTAATCAGTCATCAATCTAAAAATGATGCATTTAGTTGGCAAAGTGACGTAGGCCAGCGCTGGATTAACAGCTTATACAACCCCAATATTTGTTTGAGTGAAAGTGAAATGACGACATTAGTCCAACAGTTAATACTGTGGATTAACGGCCACAGAAATCAATTTTCGATTAAGTCATGGCCTTTTTCGGTTGTACGTTCATTTGTGAGGGGTCAGTAACATGTCCTCCATAGACCTAACTTACCCATGGTTATTACTATTATTGCCGTTGCCTTTTCTTGTTATGCGCTTCTCGAAAGCCTATAAAACTAAGCAAACCGCAATTAAAGTGCCATTTTTTCAAGTGCTGATTGATACCTTAAATGAAAAACCCAGTGAGGGAGCGAGTATGCTCTCACCGCGTTTGTGGCAACGAGTTATTCTAGTGTTGAGTTGGTGCTGTTTAGTGCTAGCAATGACTAAACCAACTCAATTAAGTGAGCCACAATTACGCGAACAATTAGGTCGAGATGTGATGATCGCATTAGATTTATCTGGTTCGATGAACGAAACCGATTTTGTGGATGATTCAGGTAAGCGTATTAGTCGTATTGATGCTGCAAAACAAGTTTTGCAGGACTTTTCAGCAACGAGGCAAGGCGATCGTTTAGGGCTGATTTTATTTGCCGATGCGGCCTTTTTACAAACCCCATTTACTGCTGATATTGCTGTGTGGCAGAGTTTATTAGCACAATCAGATACTGGGATGGCAGGGCAAAGTACTCATCTTGGTGATGCGATTGGTTTATCAATCAAAGTGTTCGAACAAGCTGAGCAAGATACTGTTTCTGCTCAAGGAACAGACCGAGGCATAAATGAAACTTCGGTTGAGAAAGTCGTTATTTTGCTAACTGATGGTAATGATACCGGAAGCTTTGTTGCTCCTATAGATGCCGCTAAAGTGGCTGCAGTTAAAGGCATTAGGGTACATGTTATTGCGATGGGCGATCCTTTGACTGTAGGTGAGCAAGCGTTAGATATGGAAACTATTGATCGGATAACCAGCGAAACGGGCGGTAGCACTTTTACTGCGTTAGATAAACAACAACTTGATGAGGCATACCAGGCAGTTTCGTTACTCGAACCTCAACTATTTAATAGTACTAGTTACCAAATAACCTATACATTGCATCATTATCTAGTCATTTTTGTCGTCATGCTTTACTTGCTCGCCTTTAGTGTCAGTTTATTGCTTCAAAGTGGCGGGCATCAATCTAAATTAGCTGGCTCAAAGGTCGTTAATACTAAAGCGACTCAAGAAACTAAAGCTACTCAAGAAACTAAAGCTACTCAGGAAACTAAAGCTACTCAACAAACTAGTGTAGAAAAAATCAAAGGAGAGCAAGATGTTTGATAGCTCCTTTTTGAGTTTATTATGGGCCAACTTTCATTTTATCCGTCCATGGGCGTTGTGCTTATTGTTGCCGCTTGCACTGATTGTGTATATCCGCTGGTATCGAAATGAAGCTGCGCAATCTCAACAAGTTTTACCTGAACATTTGCGGAAAGCGTTAACTGTTGGTGAACAAGGCTGGCGAAAACTATTACCACTAAAGTTACTCTCAGTGTTGATGATGATGGGCATAATTGTCAGTGCAGGACCTACCTGGAACCGCTATGAGTCGCCATTTAATGAAGATAAAGCCGCTTTGGTGGTCTTAGTTGATTTAAGCCAATCCATGTTAGAAAAAGATGTCGCGCCAAATAGGCTTATACGAGCGCAACATAAAATTCTTGATTTAATTGAATTAAGAAGCGGCGGTAAAACAGGATTAATTGCTTATGCTGGCTCGGCACATGTTGTCGCACCGCTAACCGAAGATAAGCAAGTCTTTACACCTTTTGTCAGTGCATTAGCACCTGAAATTATGCCTGTAGAGGGTAAGCAAGCCCAAGAAGCCTTAACCTTAGTTGATACATTATTGGCAGATGAAGTGGGTGCTAGTGTTATTTTATTTACTGACGGTATGGTGCCCAACGCCATTGATGCTTACGAGGCTTATTTTGAACATTCCGCTCACCAGTTATTAATATTAGGTGTGGGAAATTCTAATCGCGAAGCCACTATTCCCCTAGATGTTCGCTCTTTAGAAACCTTAGCCAGTAAAGCTAATGCTAGTTTGCAGTTAGTGACAGTCGATAATCAAGATGTGCAGTGGTTAATCAGAAAAATAGATCGGCATATGCAGATATCAACTGACAGCATTATGCCCTGGAAAGATATGGGTTATTACTTGCTCTTTCCTATGGCATTGCTGTTATTGCTTTGGTTCAGAAAGGGCTGGTTAGTGCATTGGGGGCTAGTATTAATCGTTTGCGGTAGCAGCGTTGTTGCTCCTTCGCCAGCGTACGCAGAAACATCGTCATTACCTCAAGATGAGTCTGCGAGTGTTAAGGCGCTGGCATCAACTCCAGACACTGATAGTGATCTCCAAGCTAGTGAAAGTTCCGAACTGGCTAGTCAAGAGTTGAAGACTGATGTTTGGCAGAATATACATCAAGCTTGGCTGGACTTTTGGTTTACGCCTGATCAACAAGGCGATCGGGCTTTTCATCAACAAGAATACTTTCAGGCTGCTCAGTATTATCAAGACCCTTTACGCAAAGGTATTGCCTACTACTATGCGGCTCAGTACAAAGCGGCGCAGATTAGTTTTATGCAGCAACCGTCGCATCTAAGTTTATTTTATGCTGGCAGCGCATTGGCAAGACAGCGTGAATACATAGCGGCTAGAAATTTATTGCGCGATCTCATCAATGAAATGGATAAGTCTCCACTTGAGTCTGAAGTTCAATTGCGTGCCGATGTGGCGCATAACCTTGCCGCTGTTCAAGCTATCATTGATGAAATTAACCGTTTCAGTGAGAGTCAGCAAGGTACGACAGATGGACTGGAAGAGTCTACTGAACTTGGTAAGGATGAGCCACTGACCTCTGACGGTTTTGAAGAGATAGCCCCCGAAGAAGTGCTAGGTAAAGATACGCTAAATGCTCGTGAGATATTAGGCAGTGAAGAGTTAGCGAACAAATGGTTATCACGAGTTGAAGCCGATCCTAAACGTTTTTTACAAGCCAAATTTTATTTACAGCGACAGTTACAATTGCAGCAAAAGCAAGATGAGGCGCAATAATATGAACATGTCATTGAATAAACTTAATCCGCTGCTGTGTTTGATATGTTTGATTTCATTAGTTTCGTTCTCTGCTTCAGCAGTGACTGTGAGTGATTTACAGCATCAAAAAATGTTAACCATCGAGACCTGGTTATCTAGTGAGGCTGATTCAAATCGAGCCGACCTAAATCAAGCTAGTCGGCAATCTGATAGTGCTAAAGGGGAGTCTTTGCTAACAACGGTTGTGGGCGAACAGATAACCTTAAATATCAAACTTGGCACCAATAGGTGGTTTACTCGTGGTACGCAAATAGACAATATCGAACTGCCTAATGTGATGAGTAAGCAGCGTGAACAGTTTTCAGTGAATTCTACCCAAAGAATTAATGGCGAAACCTGGTCATTTCAATTGTGGCAAATTTCTTTGTATCCACAAGCTCCTGGACGTTATCAAGTTCCTGAATTAGGACTATCAGTAGAGGTGATGACCCCGAGCGATGGCAAAGTCAGTGGCAAGCTTGTTAGCCAATCACAACTGTTTGAATCGATTATACCTGATGCGAGTTTACCCGATGATAATTGGTTCAGTTCGCCAGACGTTAATATTGAGCAACAATGGCAGCAATCAAACTCACCTGTATATGTTGGTGATAGCTTAACGCGAACAGTAACAATTAAGGCCGCTGATACTTTATCTGTTTTAATCGGCCATATTATCCCCCAAACGGCTAATGAACAATTTCAAACCTATAGCGATCCTGTTCAATTATTTGATTCTGAACAACGCGGGGATTATTTATCGACTCGAATTGAGCAGCAAGTTTACATTGTTCAACAAGGCGGAGAGCTGATATTTGATGATGTGGTTATTCGTTGGTGGGATACCGTTAACAAAGAGATGAAACAACAAGTACTCGAAGGAAAAGTTGTTATTGTTAAGCATACTTTAACTTCTTGGCTTAAATATTATCGCAATACACTCATTGTAATGACTTGTTTAGTGATTGGTTTGATAAGTTTATTTTTGGCTATGGCTAGATATTATCAAAGTCACCAGAAGCCAATAGGCTGGTTATATCTGCAGGCGGTGAAAGCCAAAACCTGGCCCAAGGTGCGCAGACTACTTTACTACAAGGTGCGTCAGTCAAACCAACAGCTCACGTTGTTTGATGGGGTTAAGCAACAAAATCAAAATCTTGCTGTTAATATTCAGCAACTTGATCCATCAAAAGCAAACTCAAAACCATTAACTAAGCGTTCAGCTTATGCCTTATGGTTTGCAGTTAAAACGGATGAGGAAAAACCGCAAAGTCGTTTAATTCGACGATTTCTAACTAAGGTTTTTCCTAAAGCATTGCCGCAGCTAACAAAATATTCAAATCAAGATCCTGAACCAAAGTAATCCTTGTTATGCTTAAACGGGTAAATAGTTTATGATTATTGGGTTTATGGCTAGGTGAAAAATGCGTAAAAATGAAAAATACCGATCTAAACCTTATTCCCATTTTTGTGGCTATTTATGAGGAGTGCAGTTTATCTAAATCTGCCAACCGATTAAATATTACTCAGCCTGCGGTAAGTAAAGCATTAAAACGGTTACGGGATATTTATAATGATCCGTTATTTTTACGTGATAATAGTGCCATGGTACCGACACCTCGTGCGATAGATATTTACCCTGCGTTGGCTGCAGCACTGACAAATTACACGAGTACTATCGCAATTGATGGCGGTTTCGATTCGGCCTCTGCAGAGCGTGTGTATTCATTTGCAGTTATATCGGGCCTCGGCCATACGTTCTTGCCATTGGTATTTAGCCATCTTCGCAAAGAAGCGCCACATCTTCATTTTGAAGTTCATCCCATTTTTTCAAAAGATACTGAATTAGATTTGCGCTTGCAGCGCTATGATTTTGTCATCGATGCAGATCATTTTTCGCCATCTTTTATTAAGTCTCATCACTTATTTGATGAAGAATTAGTGGCTGTGATGAATGCTGAGCATCCACGGATCCATGATGAGATGACGTTAGAGCAGTTTTTAGCAGAAGAGCATATTACAGTCTCAGGTTGGCAAGCGCGGAGTAGTATTATGCGATCTGCTCATATCTCTGAACTGGATTCTCGTAATGTGGTGTATCGAACTAGCACAGTGACTGAATGTTTACCTTTGGTTTCACAAACCGATTTATTGGCTATTTGCGCTAAGAGTATCGTCAAACAGCAAGGCCTGTTATATAAGGTTAAATCATTCGCTTTACCCCTCGACAAAAATACACTGAGTATCAAATTGTACTGGCATCCTTCTAGAGATACTGACGCTGGGCATGTGTGGCTAAGAAACTATTTAGTAAATGAAGCATCCCAGTTTGGTAAATCACAGTTTGGTATATCGCAGTTTGGTAAATCGCAGTTTGGTCTAGAGAAAAACGCTGATTAAGAGTCAGATATTATGTGGCTGTGAATGACATAATATAAAAGCTAAAGCCTGCTATTTGCAGGCTTTTTCTTATGCGTTCTTTATTGTTCGTCTTTACTGTATGTGTTACTGCGCCTGTTTAGCGCGTAGGTCATTAATAACTTGTGGTGGGGCGATGTCAGCTAACGCACTGATGCATTCTTCTGTGTTTTTGTGGTTATTACGAATATAAATATCGCACATTGCATACAGGTTTTCAGGTGAGCCTGAAATTAAATATGCTTGCTCAAATGATTCAATAGATAATTCGATATCCAGTGGCTCTTGAAACACACCATTTAAATACCAGTAATAGGCATTTTCAGGCGCTAATTCAGTGGCTTTACTCATCGAGATTGCGGCAATGCTTTTCTGATTTAAACGAACTAGCGTCAGCGCTTTAGAGTAATGCAGGTTAGCATTACTGCTATCAAACTCAATGCCTTTATCCAATGTACTCAGTGCGAGTTCATCTTGTCCCTGTGCATAGTAATTAGTGGATAGATTTAAATATAACTCTGTAGTCTTATCTACTGATGTTAATAAACCGAGATATATGTTTTGCGCCAAATTAGGACGTAATGTCCAACGATAAACATCAGCTAATAACAGTTGCTGGGTATAAGACTCATCAAGTTTAAGTTGTGCAATCAGCTTATCAGCTTGGCTTCTAAGCTCTGCTTGTTGTCCCATTTGTAATTGTTCAAAATCTTTTATCAAGCTAACTGTTGCGCTAAAACGTACAGACTCAACGTCATCTTGCAGTAACGGTGCGACCATACGGTAACGGTGTTCTAAAGGGTAGGGCATTGCACCTGCAATTGCTGCTTCACGGACTATAGGTTGGCTGTCCTTTAAAGCTCTAGCGACTGCAACCAGACTGTTTTCATTTGGGTATTGGGCAATAAATCGCAGTGCTTGAGCGCGTTTTTCTGCAGGCTCATTAATATTTTGGGCAATATAAGCCATTGCTTGAGGAGTTACTGTTTCACTTGAATCACTGGTTGTCGTTTCAGTTTGTGCAGCATTGGCTGGCAAGCTGATACTGATTGCAGGTAGCGACATTGAAAGCGCTACTAAGGTGAACAATGTCAATGGACGAAATGTCATAGTTAAAACCTATCAATTCATGTAGTGAAGGCATACAAATACCCTCTATTAAAAATAATATGTAAAGGTAAATGTTATCGGTTTTTTGTGGCTTGTTGGATTAACTTATCGCTATATTTACCGTGTGCGACAGGGTGGCCTGTATTGCGTAAAATGTACGCTAAAGGTTTATCGATATAGGCGAAAAACTTTTTCCAGCCTGCACATAAGTAATTCAGGCCCGGCTCACCATCACGGCTGCTGATAAAGCGGTTTTTAGGGCATTCGCCATAACATGCAAACTGATATTCACACTGGCTGCACTGGGAGTTTATCCCGCGTGATTTTGCTAAACCAAAACTTTGCTGTTTTTCTGAAAATGCCATATCAGCTAAAGGCGTGTCTTTTATATTGCCAATTTTATATTCAGGGTAGACATAGTGGTCACAGGCAAAAACATCACCATTAGGCTCGAGCGCTAAGCCTTTGCCACAGACTTGACCTAAAGTGCATAACGGATTTTTATTGCCCATCCAGGCTTCAACACTGGCTTCGAAATATTGCACCATGATTTTACCAAAATCATGCATCACCCATTCATTAAATACAGCAATGAGGAAGTTACCCCATGCTTCATCTGAAACACACCAAGGCTCCATTACAGAACTTTTGTTTCCCGGAATAAGACGTTTATCACCTTGACGATATTGCGGAGCTTTAGTGTCGGTTTGAGGTGCATCGGTTCTGAAGGTTTTCTGCTCAACAATTGGGATAAATTGCATTTGCGGAGACTTCACCACATCGCGTAAAAAGCGGTACACCTCAACAGGGCTTTGGCTGGTCACTTTGTTGACACAGGTTAATGTTGCGAACCTGACTTCATATTTATGCAGCAGTTCTACCGCAAGCATGACTTGTCTAAATGTGCCACGACCAGCACGGTTGGTGCGGTAAGTGTTATGCATCAGCTCTGGACCATCAATGCTCAGTCCAATCAGGAAGTTATTTGCTTTAAAAAACTGACACCATTCGTCGTTAAGCAATGTGCCGTTGGTTTGCAAATCGTTAGAGATGACAACCCCTTTCGGACAATGCTTTTGTTGGTACTCAACGACTTTTTTAAAGTAATCGAGCCCCAGCATCGTCGGCTCACCGCCTTGCCAAGAGAAGATGATTTCTGGTGTGTTCTGCTGACTAATATATTGCTGAATATATTCTTCTAGTAAGGCCTCATCCATTTCAGGGGAGCAGCCTTTTTTATATTCTAGCAAGTCTTGTTTACTGAGGTAGTAACAATAGTCACAATCAATGTTGCACACTGCGCCAATGGGTTTTGCCATGACGTGCATACGTTTTGAAGCTTTACCATTAAATTGTGGACCTTGAGTTATCTTCATATCACTACCTCTTAATGGCTGAGCGTGTCTGTTTTGTACAGAATTGCTTTGTATCGTATGTAAGCTGACAGGTTTGTATCAATTGAGGTAAATTGTAAGCTATTCACTTTGATGATATAAGCTCAATTCGGCTATATCCAATATAACCATTAGTTTGGTTAACAAATCGATATAGCGTTTTATAATTGCTACTTAAAACAGCGGATTAATAATGGGAAATATATGAAACAAGCTGGTGATAATCTTGGTCACATTAACCATAGTGTTAAACCGTCAATACTGCAGAGCACTCGCACGATAGTGTCGGGAGTGATTGGCGCTACATGTCTTTTTTTTTTAAGCGCTTGCAGCACCACTAACATTTCATCTCACTCAATTTCTGTGTCGATTATGGCTGACATGGTGTTAGTTGATGGCGGCTCCTTCGTCATGGGTTCCAACTTGGAAACAGCTAAAAAGTCAGAACAGCCGGCTCATGAAGTCAGTGTAGATAGTTTTTATATTTCAAAATTTGAAGTGACTCAGGAACTGTTTGAGTCAGTAATGGGTGGTTCAAATAGCTTTTTTATTAACCCTAAAGTGCCAGTTAATAATTTAAGTTGGCAGCAAGCGGTATATTTCATTGAACGTTTAAATGAATTAACTGGCGATAATTATCGTTTACCTACGGAAGCTGAGTGGGAATTTGCTGCCATTGGTGGCAATAAGTCTAAAGGCTTTACTTACAGTGGCTCGAACAATATCGATGATGTTGGCTGGTATGCCCACAATGCTAATAATCGTGCTCAACCTGTAGGGCTCAAAAAGCCAAATGAACTTGGCCTTTACGACATGACAGGTAATGTTGGCGAGTTTGTTATTGATAAATTTGATGAAGGTTTTTATCGAGTATCGCCTAAGCATAATCCTAATAACGCTCAGCATTCAGATATCAATTTAGCCCATAAAACTACCCGTGGTGGCAGCTTTGCTTATGATGCCAACGAGTCTGAAAACTTTCGACGAGACTTTGCAAGTCAGTCAATCTTAATGTCTGATTTAGGGCTAAGGTTAGCAAAAGATGCTAACTAGTTTTAAATGAATATGGAACGTTCTATTTTTAAATCACGGAGTTCTAATGAATAAACTTAGTTTGTCTTTATATGCTTTGGCGTGCATGACGAGTTTAAGCCCACTAGCAGCAATTTCAGCAGAAACACCACCTAAATTAATCCTACAAATTACCGTTGATGGTCTACGAGGTGATTTACTGGATCGCTACAAGCATAACTTTGGTGATAATGGGTTTAAGTATCTGCTTGATGAAGGCACTCATTATACTAATGCCCATTATCAACACAGTAACACTGAAACGATTGTAGGCCACGTATCGCTTGCGACAGGCGCGACACCCAGTGTTCATGGCATGGTGGGTAATGTTTGGTATGATCGAAGCCAAGAACGCCTCGTTTATAATGTTGAAGATGAAAATTATCATATGTTGTCAGCGAATGCTGGCGTTGATAAATCAACTGAAATAGATCCAACTCAGAAGACGGCTTTAATGGATGGTCGTTCTCCAATTCCAATGCTGAGTACTACGTTTTCTGACGAGCTGATGGTGGCGACCAATGGTCAATCAAAAGTGTACTCAGTATCCGTAAAAGATCGTGGCGCGATTTCACTTGCAGGGCATATGGGTAAAGCTTTTTGGTTTTCTAAGAGTCAAGGTGAGTTTGCCACCAGTAACTATTATTACCCGCAATATCCTCAGTGGGTTAATGATTGGAATGACAGTAAGCTTTTCAAGCGTTACTCAGATAAAAGTTGGCAGTTAAGTTTAGCGAAAAAAGAATATACCTTAGTCGATTCATCCGCGACTCATAAAATTGACTTAGCAGGATTTAATAACCAATTTCCTCACCCTTACGGCGCAGGTGATAGTAAGTATTTCACGACAAAATTAACTTTAAGCCCTGCAGGGGATGAGCTGACTGCAGATTTTGCTAAAACCTTATTATCTAAAGAAGCATTAGGACAAAATAAGCATACTGACTTTTTAGCGGTGAGTTTCTCGTCTAATGATTATGTCGTGCATATGTTTGGCTCCAATAGTCTGGAAACCGAAGATAATTTACTGCGTTTGGATAAAACCCTTGCTGATCTATTCAGTCATGTGGATAAGCAAGTCGGTCTAGAAAATACTTTGATAGTGTTATCGGCGGATCATGGTGTGCCTGAAACTGCGCCACATGTACATGATATCGGGTATCACGATGCGGGATACTTTGAAGTTGATAGCTTATTAAACCAAGGGGTTAAAAAACGCTTAAAACAAGAGTTTGGTTTAAATGATGATGTAATAACTTTGTTTTCAGAGCCTTATATTTATTTAGACCGTGAATTAATTGCCAAAAAGAATCTGTCTCTTGCACAAGTGCAAACCGCGATAGCCCAAGAAGTGATGAAAGTAAAAGGGGTCGAAATGGCCATTACGTCGACTGATATTGAGTTGAATAATGTTCCGCCAACCCGAGTCGGGCAGCTGGTAATGAACAACCATCATCGACAGCGTTCTGGCGACGTTTATATCGTGTTTGCTCCACGTAAGTATATTAATGATTTAGAAGGTTTGGTTATCGCATCTAAACACGGTTCACCTTGGCGATACGATACCCATGTACCAATTATTTTTGCTGGATATAATATTAAAGGTCAACGCATTGATCGTGAGGTGACGCCATATGACATTGCGCCAACCTTATCGAATAAATTACGGATCACTCAACCTAGCGGTGCAACAGGGCAAGTGCTTGAAGAAGTAAGTCGATAAACACTCAATACAGAAATAGTAATTTTACTCAAAACAAAGGAATGATATGAACGGTGCAGGTGGAACATCAGGTGGGATTGGCTCATTTTTTATTGGATTAATTATGATGTGCGGTGGCTTTTATATGCTATTAAAAGCGATAAAAGTGACCAGTTCATTCGGCTTTAGTCATAGCCTTTATAGTGTGGGCGGGGTTGGGTTAACCAGTGGCATGATCATGATCCCATTCATGTTTGGTATTGGACTGATGTTTTATAATGCTAAGAATATCTTTGGCTGGATCCTCACTTTTGGTTCATTAGTCGGCTTGATATTTGGTGTGATAAGTTCAATCAATTTCCGCTTTAGCCATATGAGCGCGTTCGATTTAATCGTTATATTGGTGTTAAGTGTCGGTGGGTTAGGGATATTTCTACGCTCGTTAAAAAGTATAGAAAAAAGATACCCTGATGCTTAATGCTGTAAATATGGTGGTGTGTCGTTAACAGCCATTGGTGACGACATTAATAATAGGTCTTGCACTTGCTGAAGTAGCTTGTCGATAACGTAAATAGCAAGCTGCTTGACCTGCATCTTCAGTGATAACGCCATGCCAATAAATCCAAGCGCCTGCAAATACACTAGGGCGTTTGTTCCAGTCCCCATCTGGGAAGTCCATAAGTAAATCAATCCCTGCGGCAGTGCCATCTGGATAACCGTAGGCTAGCTCTACATCAATATTGTTAATGCTTAGAGTCGATGTGGGCAGTTTTTCAACGCCGGCGATAGATGCTTTTGAATAGGTTAGTGTTGCAGCCGACTGCATGGCACTTTCCATTCCATCCATTGTTGCGACAATAGAATCTTTTCTAAAGTCAATAAATTTGCTGCTAGCTACTATGGCTAAAATAGCCAATATAATGATAACTACAACCAGTTCAATTAATGTGAAACCAAATGATTTTTTCGAATAACTGAATTGGGCTGAGTGATTTTTAGGTGAGCAAAAGAATGTTTTATTCATATATTTAAAAATGTATTTCTATGTAATGTTATTATTTTTGGCTTACTTATGTTGTTAACAATAGTAGCAGCATTTTAGGTTGTGTTGATACATAACGCCGATTGATAATACATCTACATTAGTTGTTTTTGTTGTTATTATCCTAATTAACTTAGTTTCTGGTGGATGTAAACTGTGCCGAATTCAAAAGAGAGAGCGTCAACAGAGGCTCTCTTATCTAATACTTCCTCTTCTATTGCTGTATTACCTTGGATATTTGATTTTCTCAAACCTTATAAACTAAAAGTGTTTGCAGCAATAATCTTTTTGTTTATTGGCTCCTTTGCTTGGCTTTCTTTAGGTCAAGGCGTGCGGATGATGGTGGATGAAGGCTTCTTGGCTGATAACGCTGAGCGCCTTAATGAAATTGTACTGTTCATATTAGTCATCACGGCCATTAGCGGCAGTGCCGTATTTTGTCGTTTTTACTTAATGACCTGGCTTGGCGAACGAGTTATCGCTGATATTCGTTTGACTGTTTACAACCATTTATTGAATTTATCCCCTGCATTTTTTGCCGAGCAGCGTACTGGTGAAGTCATATCAAGGTTTACCGCTGACAGCACACTATTACAAAGTGTTGTTGGCAGTAGTTTATCAATGGCATTTCGCTCAACTGTGACAGTACTCGGTGCTATTGTGATGATGGCGATAACCAGTCTTAAACTCACAGGACTAGTGTTACTCGCTGTGCCAATGGTGTTTATTCCGGTGATCTTTTTAGGCAAAAAAGTGCGTCAGTATTCACGTAAAAGCCAAGATAAAGTCGGCGATTTAGGCGCATACATTGATGAAACTCTGCATGAGATCCATACCGTGCAGGCTTATGGGCATGAGCGTAAAGATAGAACCGAGTTTAATAGCCAAGTTGAATCGGTTATGACCGCAGCGAAAGGGCGAATTTTATATCGGTCAATTTTAATCTCGTCAGTGATGTTCTTAAGTATTGCAGCAATAGCCTTGGTTTTGTGGGTAGGCGCACAAGATGTAATGCAAAATAATATCAGTGCGGGTGAATTGTCTGCCTTTATGTTTTATGCGGTGATGGCAGCAGGTTCTGTTGCCACAATCAGCGAAGTCTTTAGTGAAATACAACGTGCTTCAGGGGCTGCAGAAAGACTGATTGAGTTAGTACGTACTCCGGTTGATATCCCCGAAGTGACAACCCCTGTAGTTTTACCTGCCAACATCAATGGGTGTTTGAGTCTTGAAGCGCTTCGTTTTGCCTATCCAAGTAGTAAAGAAGACGTTATTAAAGGCATTGACCTTACTATATCAGCAGGCGAAAGGGTGGCCTTAGTGGGCGAGAGTGGTGCAGGTAAAAGCACGCTTTTTGAGCTATTACTGCGCTTTTATCAGCCTAAAGCAGGTCTGGTTAAGTTAGACGATATTGATGTAGCGAGGTTAAGTCTAGAGCAGCTTAGGGCGCAATATGCATTGGTGCCTCAAGAGTCAGTCATATTTGCCACCAGTGTATTTGAAAACGTGCGCTACGGTCGTATTGATGCAACAAAAGAGCAAGTGCAGCAAGCTTGCATTACCGCAAAAGCGGATGAGTTTATCCGGGAGTTATCGGACGGTTATGATACTTATCTTGGTGAGCGTGGGGTTAAGTTATCTGGTGGACAAAAACAGCGTATTGCCATTGCTAGGGCAATATTAGCTGATAGACCAATATTGTTATTAGATGAAGCCACGAGTGCGTTAGATGCTGTGAGTGAAGTCAAGGTTAAGCAAGGGTTAGACAACCTAATGCAGGGGAGAACAACGCTCATTATCGCTCATCGACTCGCGACAGTGATTAATGCCGACAGAATTGTCGTGCTTGAAAAAGGCCAAATAGTTGCCATAGGGACACATCAAGAGCTAATGCAGTCTAGTGATGTTTACCAAGAGTTTGCCAGCTTGCAGTTACTGACAGAGCAGAGTAGTTAATCGTAATCGTAATTGACATGAGTTAAGCAATAACAACAAGAGTGTTAACATAAGCAAACGCCACTATCTAAGCTGATAGTGGCGTTTTTTATTAAGACTTGCCAATGAAATATTAGCGACTTAATGAGATTACTTTCTGAGTTCACGCCTTAGAATTTTGCCGACAGTACTTTTCGGTAACTGGGGTGTAAATTCAATGATGCGCGGCACTTTATAAGCGGTTAATTGACTGCGGCAATAGTCAGATATTTGTTGCTTGATTTGCGCTTCATCAGTTGTCGCTTCTTTTAATACAATAACAGCTTTGACTGCTTCACCTGACTTGTCATCTGCTACACCGACAACTGCACATTCAAGTACTAATTCATTTTGCGATAATACGTCTTCAACTTCGTTAGGGTACACATTAAAGCCTGATACGATGATCATGTCTTTTTTACGGTCAACTATTTTATGAAAGCCATCAGCTGTCGCGACAGCAATATCACCGGTTTTAAAGAAACCATCTTGGGTCATCACTTTGGCTGTTTCAGCTGGCTGTTGCCAATAGCCTTGCATAACTTGTGGCCCTTTTACTGCTAATTCACCCGCATCTGCGAGTGGTACTTCTTCATCATTGATATCAAGGATCTTTACTTGAGTCTCAAGTACGGGTTTACCTATGGTACCTAGCTGCTGAAAACCCGGAGCATTAAGGCTTACAACTGGTGATGTCTCTGATAAACCGTAACCTTCTGAGATCATGCAATTGGTGGTTTGTTGCCAAATATTGGCTGCAGCGCTAGTGAGAGCGGTACCACCAGAGATAGTAATGGTTAACTTACTGAAGTCGAGAGCTTGAAATTCTGGCTGGTGGCATAAGCCAACAAATAAGGTATTTAGGCCGGCAAAACCTGTAAATGGGTAGCTGGCCATGGTCTTTATAAGGCCACTAATATCACGTGGGTTTGGAATGAGTACCGAGCAGCTGCCTGATTCAAAATACAGGACTAGATTCACCATGAAGGCATAGATGTGATATATCGGTAAAGGCGCAACAAAAATATCTTCTCCCGGCGTCATGGTGCTAGCTATACGAGATTTAACTTGCGCTGAGTTAGCTAACATATTGCGATGACTTAACATTGCGCCTTTTGATAACCCTGTGGTGCCACCAGTGTATTGCAGTGCGGCAAGATCAGTTTGTAATGGTTTTACAGGAGTGTAATTTGATTGCGCGCCAAGTGCGAGCATCTGATTAAATTCAATCTTTTCAAATGGGGTATCAGCTTGAGGTTGTGGATTAATTAAGTCCAATGCATGCGTACTAATAACTAACGATACTGAAGTTTGTTCAATGACGTTATTTAGTGTTGGCAGTAAATCCGATAACACCACCAAGGCTTTGGCACCAGAATCATTAAATTGATGAATTAATTCACGCTCGGTATATAACGGGTTGGTATTAACAATAATCAGCCCTGCTCGAATCGCGCCGTAAGCTGCAATGACAAATTGGGTAATATTGGGAAGTTGAATTGCAATTCTATCTCCCACTTCAAGTCCACTGTGTTGTTGTAAGTAAGTGGCAAAATGACGTGATGCTGCTTCAATCTCATTAAAAGTGGTTTGCTTGCCTAAACAGGCATAAGCGACATTGTCTCCATACTGCTGACAAGTTTGTTCAATTAAATCTACCAGCGATTGATACTTTTCTAGGTTAAGTATTGTATCTGCGTCGTATGCCATGGTTATCACCTTTATTGTGTTTGTTCTTCTGATAATCAAACGAGCGTTTAGATTAGAGCTATTGTGCTCAAAAGGTCAACAGAATTCGCGATATATTTTTATTATCACATTAATATCTATAGAGTTTTTACTCTACATATGTAATTTTATACTTGTACAACGAAGGTATTAATGCTGGTTTTTTAAACTAAATAAAGTTATCTGGATGGTGTTACTAATTAAGTGATGCCTAATTTGCAGGTTAATGTGCTGCTTAGTTGTGTTTTTCTATATGTATTTAGTTAATCTATCTTTTTTATTGGCTGAAAGGCGTTGATTATTTTGATGAATAATAGAAATTATTAGCAATTGTGTTTTATTTGTTATAAAAATGTAACTGCAAATGGAGTTACTTCATTTTGGGAGAGACGATGTTTACGTCATTGAATTGATTTAAACACCTGTCACAAGCATGAAATTATAATAAATAAAGAGACACCAATGATGACTAATTTAAAGAAAAGGAAGTTTGGCTTAAATTCATTAAGCCTTGCTGTAACAGTGGCTTTAGCCGGCTCTGTTATGTCAACACAAGCAATGGCCGAAGATGAAGAAGTCGCAGAGAATGTAGAAAAAATTGCTGTTGTGGGTAGTCGCGCAGCACCTCGTTCAGTGGGTGAGTCCCCAGTACCTGTGGATATTATTAGCGCTGATGATTTAAGGAAAAATGGCTCAACTGACATGATTGATATGTTAGTTACTTCTGTGCCTTCTTTTAACTCTCGTGCACAACCAATTAGTGATGCTGCAACCTTAGTTCGTCCAGTAAATTTACGTGGTCTTCCATCAGATAGTACTTTGATTTTAGTGAATGGCAAACGTCGCCATCGCGCTTCGGTAATTGCTTTCCAAGGTGGTGGTATTAACGATGGTGCTCAAGGGCCTGATATTTCAGTCATTCCAAGTATTGCTTTAAAGCAAGTTGAAGTACTTCGTGATGGAGCTGCTGCACAATACGGCTCAGATGCAATTGCAGGGGTGATGAACTTCCAATTAAAAGATAGCGCTGAAGGTGGCTCAATTAGTGTCAGCCATGGTGAGTATTATGAAGGCGACGGCGCAACAACGACAGTTGATGGTAACATCGGGTTACCACTAACAGATGCTGGTTTCGTGAATATTAGTGCACAATATAAAACCGCTGATGCTACAAGTCGAAGCGTACAGCGTCCGGATGCTGCGGGTTTAATTGCGGGAGGCAACACTTTTGTCAATGACCCTGCACAAGTATGGGGTAATCCAGAAATAAACGATGATTACACCATTTTTGCTAATCTTGGTTTTGATTTTAATGACAAACACAGGGTTTATGCATTTGGTAACGTTTCATCAAGAGAAGCAATTGGTGGCTTCTACTACCGTAACCCTCACAATCGTGGCAATGTCTATTCAGTTGACGGCGGAGAAACTTTATTAGTCGGTGCGGTCAATGGAGACCAATCAACTTGTGATGTTGTTCCTGCAAATGTTCCTAATGTACTTGATACGCCAGAGTATGCCGCTATGGTTGCGGATCCTAACTGTTTCTCTATGAACCAAGTTCGTCCAGGTGGTTACACGCCACAATTTGCCGGTACGATTGAAGATATGTCTTTCTTCTTCGGCTTTGAAGGTGAGATGGGTGAATGGAATTATGATGCTAGTGCTGGCACAGGTTCAAACAAATCTAGCTTTAGTCTTTATAATTCTTTAAACCCTTCACTTGGCCTTGCTGCTAACCCTGAAGATACGCAAACAGATTTTGATACTGGTGCTTATGAGCAGGTTGAAACAACGGTCAATTTGGATTTCTCTCGTTTCTTTACCCTAGGTTCAGTTGAAGATATTAGCTTTGCTACAGGTTTTGAATGGAGAGAAGAATCATTTGAAATTACTCAAGGTGAAGAAGCCTCTTGGATTGCTGGTCCTTATGCTGATCAAGGCTTTAATATCGGCTCACATGGTTTTAAGGGCTTTGGTCCAGAAGCAGCAGGTAAAAATGATCGTAGTAACATTGGTATTTATGCTGATGTTGAAGCCTATTTAACAGATGACTGGTTATTAGGTGTTGCACTTCGATATGAAGATTTCTCGACATTTGGTGATACGTTAAATTATAAAATCTCAACCCAATATTCATTTACTGATTATTGGTCTATGCGAGCATCTCACAGTACTGGATTTAGAGCGCCGACTGTAGGTCAGGAAAATGTTGTGAATACGCAAACATCGATTGTAAATGGCGATTTGATTCAGACATTTATTGCACCTCCAACGGATCCATTGGCGGCATTTTATGGCGGTGAAGTGTTAGAACCTGAAGAATCTGTAAACTATGCAATTGGTACAGTATTTGAGTATGAAGATTTCTTCTTAACAGTTGATTACTACAATATTGAAGTGACAGGTCGTATTGCGCAATCAAGTCAAATCGAAGTGAAAGCTGAAGATTATGATGACTTACGTGATGCAGGTGTTGAATTTCCTGAGTTGATTTCAGCGGTGACCTATTACACCAATGATTTTGATACAACGACTCAGGGTGTGGATATTGTCGGCTCTTACGAGACAGAGTTGATGTCTGGTGACACAATGTTCAGTCTTGCTTATGGCTGGACAGATACAAACGTTGATAAGTTCGATCCGGATACAACTGATGAGGGTAAGGTACGCCGTCTAGAAGATGGTATTCCAGCTCATCGTGCAACCCTGACATGGAATCAAACTTGGGATGATTTAAACGTTTCATTACGTGGTAATTACTTCGGTGAATACTACGCTACTCATGCAGATGATACTTCTGACTGGGGTTCTGAAACGGCTGATTCTGCAGTGACAGTAGATTTAGAGGTTAGCTACACAATGTTCGATCAGTTAACCCTTTCTGTCGGAGCAAACAACTTGTTTGATCAAGAAGCACAAGAGTTAAAAGATGGTACTCAAGGTGTGCTAGGTGCAGTTTACTATGAAAGTGGTCCATTTGATTACAATGGCGGTTTTTACTACGGTAAAGTTAGTTATGTATTCTAAGTTTATGGATATGATTTAATAAAAAACCTTGCCAGTTGGCAAGGTTTTTTTTTGGCTGATAGGTAGGTTTACATTTAACTTATCTTAATCAGACTGATTACTTAGCTGCTTCTAAAGATTGAAATACAGCGTTCATGGTTAACTCTACAGGAAGTAATATTCCTTGAGGATGACTGGGACCATAGACTTTGTTAAATGGTGTACCCATTCCACCATTTTTGCCTACATAGCTTTCAATCATGGGGTTGGGCTCTGTCCAGTTACCTTTCATTAGTACAATATTATCTGCTTCTAATGCATTTACTATCGTTTCACGACGAGTGACATTCGCTTTATTGCTTCGACACGGTAAACACCAGTCAGCGTATATATCCACAAAAACGGTATAACCTTGATCGACCAATGGGGCTATCTGTGCAGGGTTGAGAGGCTGCCATTGTAGTCGTTTATATGCATTATAATCTTCAGTTTTTTGTAAAAATGCATATATCCCAGTAAAGCATATCGTCATAAAACCTAACAATATAATAATGGCGGTCGGAATATTTTTCCCTTTGATTTTAAAGAAAATAAGTAACGCAATACCAGCAAGCAATAAACCAAGTAATATAGGAAACATTAAGGTCATGATGATGTTCTCTGAGATGTGTACAGTATATTGATATTCACTATATCAAGGATTACTTAATTTGAGGTTAAATGAATGTTGTTAATAGAAATTCATGGTAACGTACGGCTTTTAATGAGTTGATTCATACAGACTCAAAGAGTTAACAATGCAAAATATGGGAATCGAGTGTAATGGCGTTTAGTACTTGGTTAGGTTTACTAGCCATTTGTTGTTTAGGGGCGATGTCACCAGGGCCAAGTTTAGCTATGGTATTGAGGCATACTTTGTCAGGCGGGCGATTACATGGCGTTGTTTGTGCTTGGGCGCACTCAATCGGTATTGGCGTTTATGCATTGGTGACGTTATTAGGACTGGCTGTTGTTTTAGAAAAATCACCCATTATTTTTAACGCCATTGCGGTTGTTGGGGCACTTTATCTTGCATGGATGGGTTTTCAAGCACTTCAATCTAAAGGAGGCATGGAGCAAAAACTGCAATCTGGTGAGCCAAGTTCATTGCTTCAAGCGGCGAGAGATGGCTTAGCAATTTCATTATTTAACCCGAAAATCTTACTGTTTTTTCTCGCCCTATTTAGTCAATTCGTTATAGCGGCTGAAACGCTTACAGGGCAAACTTTGATTGTACTAACCCCGCTTGTGGTCGATGGTTTGTGGTATACGATTATTGCAGTGGTGTTGTCTCACGGGCCTGTTTTGTCACGGCTTCGCGACAAGGCGGCGATAATTGATAAGTTGTCAGGGGTAGTGCTTATTTTACTAGCAGTTAGGGTGATTATTAATTTGTTCTAGTGTTACAAGGTTGGTTTAGCCGAAAAATACAAAGCCATCGGTTAGATGGCTTTTTCGTATATTAAGTCTATCAATTAGCCTTTGAAGACTTGCACTGAATCATCAGCTTTTTCTTCTGTGGCTTTTTGTCCGCCTGGAGGGTTCTTGATATGGTCATTCAAGTTTTCGTTCAGCATGCCTTTGTATTCATCAGAGAACCAATTTAAGGCATTTTCTTTTTCTGCTTCTAAATCTGAAGACTTGATTGCAGCTTCGAAGGCATTGTAGCGCGCAGCAGCAAAGCGAAGCGCAGTACCGACTTTACCGATATCATTTTCAGTTTGACCAAGTTGATTTGCCAGGGCAATAAATTGATCCGCTAATTGGTACATGGTTGTTTCTGTTTTTTCTTCAGACATGAAAATCTTCTCACAATGATTTAAAAATTAGCCAAGAGTCTACCTACTTTACCGACAGAATAAAGTAGCAATTACGTATTCGGGTCAGAATCTGTGATCACTTGACCATTGCGTGAGTCGTAATAGATTGAGAGTGTGGCTAATGGATTATAGAAATACCGACATTGATCTGGATTGATATAAGTGGCTCTGTAAACTGAGTCGTCAGGGTTAGTGCTGGTTGTAATGGAAGGAGCATCTTGCAAGATAGTCTCCCAAACGGAAATACAGTCATTGGTGTTATTGAGTCTTGGGGATGATTCAAAAGGAGGCCAATTTTGCGCCGGATAGCCCCATTGATTAATGTCTAGCTGACCATCAGTACCTGCGTTTTCAAAAATCTGAAGATTATCAGCAGGGCCAGAATTTCCTAACGCTGCCCATTTCATATTAGCCAATGAAATACCGCTGGAAAAAGCGCCGCCAGTCCCTTGGACTGTAGAAACTTCAGCATCTTGTTTAATATTGATAAACTTGGGTAATGCGATAACGGCAATAACGCCTAATATAATAATAACAACGACTAATTCTATTAGGGTAAAACCAAATGTCTTTTTGGTGTTCAGTTTCTTGGGCATCAACGAACATCCTTTTTATTTTGTTATGAAATTAATTTTAAGTTAAAAAATATTTTTATGCGAGTTGTTGGCAATTCAATGGAGTAAATAATCTGATGGACAGTTGGATAGAGTTCATAGCACTAGAAAAAAAGAAAGCGTACTTTGTCGCGCTCGAGCAGTTTCTAGATAATCAAAGACGACTTGATAAAGTCATCTTTCCGCCATCGGAAGATATCTATAATGCGTTCGATTTAACCCCACTAGATAAGGTTAAAGTGGTGATACTCGGGCAAGACCCTTATCACGGCGCAGGACAAGCTCATGGCTTATGCTTCTCGGTCCAAGCTGGAGTGAAAACGCCACCTTCATTGGTAAATATTTATAAAGAGCTGAAACAAGATATTGCAGGTTTTGAGATCCCGAAACACGGTAACTTAACCCATTGGGCTGAACAAGGTGTGTTGTTGCTCAATACAGTATTAACGGTTGAAGAAAGTAAGGCTCACTCCCACTCAAAGGCTGGCTGGGAGACTTTTACCGATAATGCCATGCAATGTCTTAATGAACGTGAGGAGTCTATTATATTTGTGTTGTGGGGCGCTCATGCCATTAAGAAGGGTAAGTTAATTAATGCTCCGCAGCATCAGGTTCTAACTGGGCCCCATCCATCACCTTTATCAGCCTATCGTGGCTTCTTTGGCTGTCAGCATTTTTCAAAGGTTAATCAATTGCTGGCACAGAAGGGTAATATGCCGATTGATTGGCAGGTCTAGATACTCAGTAAATCTAACAAACATTTTTTGAACATAATAAAAATGCACTTGGCTAATGAAAGCGAAGTGCATTTTTTATCGCAAACTTAACAGCTATAAATTAGTTGTTACGTTGAACTGATATTTTAGCTAATGAAATTAACGCTGTTTTATATTCACTATCTGGGATCGGAGCGAGTGCTGCGATCGCTTTATCAGCTTCTTGATCTGCTTTCTGCTTAGTGTATTCAAGCGCACCAGATTCTTTGAGTGCTGCAACAATCTCATCGATAGCCTTAGTACCGTCACCTTTTTCAATGGCTTCTTTAATCAGTGCTTTTGCAGTGTCGTTACCGTGTGCCATAGCGTAAATCAATGGCAATGTCGGTTTGCCTTCAGCTAAGTCATCACCGATATTTTTACCAAGCTCATCAGCATCAGCAGTGTAATCTAATAAGTCGTCGGTTAACTGGAATGCAGTTCCGAGGAATTTACCGTATTCGCCTAATGCGGTTTGCTGTTCTTGACTCACATCTGCAATCACACCTGTGAGTAAGGTCGCGGCTTCGAATAATTTAGCTGTTTTGCAGTAAATCACTCGCATATAATTTTCTTCCGTGGTTTCAGGGTCATTACAATTCATTAATTGTAAGACTTCACCTTCAGCAAGAATATTGGTGGTATCTGCTAAAACTCTTAGCACTTTCATGCTATCGAGTTCAGTCATCATCTGGAATGAACGGGTATATAAGAAGTCACCAACAAGTACGCTAGCACTATTTCCAAAAAGCGCATTAGCAGTTTTGCGACCGCGCCTTAGGGTCGATTCATCTACTACATCATCATGCAATAAAGAAGCTGTGTGGATAAATTCAATAATGGCAGCTAACTTAAGATGTTCTTCACCTTTATAGTCAATAGCGCGAGCGGCTAATACAGAAAGCAGTGGACGAAGTCTCTTACCACCACCATTGATAATGTAAAAACCCAGTTGGTTTATTAATGCAACATCAGACTCAAGTTGTTTGTAAATTAACTGATTGACGGCTTGCATGTCATTATCAGCTAGTTGACGAATGGCGTTCAAATCCATAATGGTCTCTAGTTATTAGGCTATTGGGCAAATTATATTGCCCACTATATAAGGTTCAAATTGTATATTAACAAATTTTAACTAATTTTCATGCCTTAGACAGCTTTTGTTCTTAGATAGTGAGAGTTAAACCGAGCTTTTTTTAATGATTCAAATTTAACGCTTGCCAGACTGCTAATCTTGCCGTAGAATCCGCGCCCATTGTCATTAAAAGTTTTTAGCACCCGATATCTACTATTACGAATCGGAGTGTTAGTCCATTTGGAGTGAAATAGCTATGTACGCTGTTTTTCAAAGTGGCGGAAAGCAACATCGTGTTGCTGAAGGTCATACAGTTCGTTTAGAGAAAATTGAAGTTGCTACTGGTGAAACTGTAGAGTTTGATCAAGTATTATTGGTTGCTGATGGTGAGAACGTTCACGTTGGTACTCCTCTAGTTGCTAGTGGTAAAGTTGTTGCTGAAGTGGTTAGCCACGGTCGCGGTGAGAAAGTAACTATTCAAAAGTTCAATCGTCGTAAGCATCACGAAAAGAAAATGGGCCATCGTCAATGGTTCACTGAAGTTAAAATCACTGCGATCAGCGCATAATTTAGGAGTCTAACTCATGGCACATAAAAAAGCTGGCGGTTCTACTCGTAACGGCCGCGATTCAGAAAGCAAACGTCTTGGTGTTAAGCGTTTCGGTGGCGAATCAGTTGTTGCTGGTAACATCATCGTACGTCAACGTGGTACTAAGTTCCACGCTGGTGTAAACGTAGGTATCGGTCGTGACCATACTTTGTTTGCATTAACAGACGGTAAAGTTAAGTTTCAAGTAAAAGGTCCTAATAACCGTAAGTTTATTAGCATCGAAGCTTAATTCTAGACTCTAATCAGTCTTTGAAAGCCCCGCCTTCTGGCGGGGCTTTTGTGTTTTTTACCTCATTGTTGAATTTAGTTAACTAAACTTCAATGAAGTATTTCGATGTATCACATCGATAGTTATTTTTTTGCAGTAAGCGATTTATGGTGATTGTATCTTCTACGCTTCCCTGCACATCTCAGTCTTTTGAGGTTATAATTGGCACATTAAGTGGTGTCAGGAGTATGTATGAAGTTTATAGATGAGGCTAAAATCAAAGTTGAAGCGGGTAACGGTGGCAGTGGCTGCGTTAGCTTCAGACGTGAGAAATATGTGCCAGACGGCGGCCCAGACGGTGGTGACGGCGGTGATGGCGGTAACGTATTTTTAGTCGCAGACGAAAACATGAACACGCTTATTGATTTTCGATTTGTACGTTCTTATATCGCTGAACGCGGTAAGAATGGTCGTGGTCGTGACTGTACCGGTCATGGCGGCGAAGATACGTTATTAAAAGTACCAGTAGGTACGCGTGCAATGGATTTTGAAACTGAAGAGTTGCTAGGTGATTTAACCACTCATGGTCAGAAATTATTAGTGGCTAAAGGTGGTTTCCACGGTTTAGGTAATACTCGCTTTAAAAGCAGTACTAACCGCGCTCCAAGACAAAAAACCTTAGGAACAGCAGGCGAAGTACGCATGCTTAAACTTGAGTTATTGCTATTGGCTGACGTTGGTTTATTGGGATTACCTAATGCAGGTAAATCAACCTTTATACGTTCAGTTTCTCGTGCAACGCCAAAGGTTGCTGATTACCCGTTCACGACATTAGTACCTAACCTTGGTGTAGTAAACCCACGTCCAGGCCAAAGCTTTGTCATCGCAGATATCCCAGGTTTGATTGAAGGTGCTTCTGACGGTGCAGGTTTAGGTATTCGATTCTTAAAGCATTTAGAGCGTTGTCGTGTGTTATTACACATCATCGATATCGATCCTATTGATGGCAGCGATCCTGTTGAATCTGCTCGCTCAATTGTGGCTGAACTTGAGAAGTACTCTCCAAAGTTAGCAGCCAAACCTCGTTGGTTAGTGTTTAACAAAATAGATTTGCTTCAAGAAGATGAGCTTGCTGAGAAAATGGAGCACATCGTTAAGGAAATCGATTGGAAAGGCGACATTTATACTATGTCGGCATTCAACCGTACCAATACAGAAGACCTCAGTCTGAAATTGTTAGACTTTATTTCTGCACTTCCTGCAGAAGATGAACTAGCAAATCCTGAAGATGAAGTTGAATTCAAGTGGGATAATTATCATCAAGCAAACGTTGAATCAGTCAATGAAGATTATGATGACGATTTTGATGATGACTTTGACGAAGATGATTATGATGTAGAGATTATTTATCAACGTTAATATTGAGAGATAAAATCGCCTAGATTATTATGGTGTTATTAATAGGGTAATAAGAGAGACCAGTGTACGCAGAAACTCAAAATGATATCACTCGTCTTGTGGTACGCAGTGCGCAATTACTCTTAGCTTACGGCGCTGAATCTGATCTTGTTGAAGAGATCAGCCAGCGCTTAGGCAAAGCTCTCGGCTTAGCCAGTATCGAACTTTCCATCTCCTCCAACTCCCTCGTTTTAACCAGCCTAGTTCATGGGCGTTGTATCACCACCACAAGACGTATTAGAGAGCATGGCATCAATATGATGATTGTGTGTGAGGTGCAACGAATTTGCCTACTTGCAGAAAAGGGCATTTATGGCGCGAAGCAGGTCAAAAGACGTTTAGAAAAAATTGAACCGAGGAGCTACCCAGCCAAGTATGTTATTGGCATGATAGGCCTATCTTGTGCGAGTTTTTGTCACTTATTTGGTGGTGATGTCGCGTCATGTATCATTACCTTTATCGCCTCAGCTGTCGGGATGTCAGTACGACTGTCATTAGTTAAAAAGCATTTTAATTTACTGATTATTTTTTCAATAACCGCTTTCATCACCACATTAATCGCCCAGCTTGGCTATGTCATTGATGTAACTGATACGCCTAAAACAGCCATGGCAGCCAGTGTACTAATGTTGGTGCCAGGTTTTCCCTTGATTAACGCTATTTCAGATATGGTTAAAGGCCATATGAATGTTGGAATATCCCGGTGGGGACATGCCACGTTGTTAACTCTGTCTACAGTGATAGGGATTACGTTGGCGATGGCACTGGGAGGGGAGTTTTTTCTATGAATCTCTTCCTAGAGTTACTCCATGATGCTTTCTTTTCTGCTATACCAGCGATCGGCTTTGCAATGGTGTTTAATGTTCCAAAGCGATTTTTACCTTACTGTGGTTTAGCTGGCGCCATTGGCCATAGCTTTCGATCTTTATTGATGCACTTTGATATGCCTATTGAGTGGGCAACCTTTGCTGCAGCTGCACTTGTTGGCGTGATGACTATCCGTTTTGCTAAGAAACATTTAGCGCCTCCGCTTATGTATTCTGTTGCTGCCATTATTCCTATGGTGCCTGGCACATACGCATACAATACTTTGATATCAATTGTACAACTCAGTGTTCAAGAACAAATAAGCAGTGATTTAACTTCGCTAGTGATTTTTAACGGCTTAAAAACGGTATTTATTCTGGGTGCTATCGCGGTGGGGCTGGCTATGCCATCACTGGTTTATTATCGCACTCGACCCATTATTTAAATTCTTAAGCATTTATAAGGACTATACATGCGCATCGCAATGATTGCCGCCATGGCAAATAATCGTGTTATCGGTAAAGACAATAAAATGCCTTGGCATTTACCTGAAGACTTAAAACACTTTAAAGCCATGACATTAGGAAAACCTGTGGTGATGGGGCGCAAGACTTTTGAATCTATTGGAAGGCCACTCCCAGGGCGTCATAATATTGTGATAACTCGTCAGAATGATTATCAGCCTGAAGGAGTCAGTTGCGTAAATTCTTTTGAGGCAGCAAAAGAACTTGTTAGCGATTGTGAGGAAATAGTTGTGATTGGTGGTGGACAACTCTATAAAGAAATTCTACCGCTAGCCGATACCCTTTATCTAACCTTCATAGAGTTAACTGTTGATGGTGACACCTTTTTTCCTGAGTGGGATGATGGTAGTTGGACATTAACTGAGAAGGTTGTTGAGATAAATGAATCACAATTGCAATATAGCTTTAACACTTTGGTGAAATAATGTTAAATTGTGTCCTGTGTTACCCTGAATTGATACTTACCCTTGATGGTAGGTACAAAAATAAAAATACCTAAAAAGGAGTGTCAGATGCGTTTATTGCCAGTGGCCTTAGCAGCCCTAATTGCAGCATCTTTTGTGTCAACCCCTGCCGAAGCGAATACCGATCAACTTGTCGCAAACATTTGTGATTATGTAAAATCTAATGACAAAAACCGTTTACGTAAAAAGTTGAAAGAAAGCCGCGTAAAATTACGCAATATTTACACTGGTGTTTCTTGTGACGGTAACAGCTTATTAAGAACAGCTTACAACTCTAATTCATTAGAAGTAGGTGAGTATATTGCAAAGCGTCTTCCTGCCGGTGACTTAAGCACACCAGAAGCTGACGGTAAAAGCATTCTTGATTGGGCAAATGCAAATGGTCATAGCGGAAGTGCTATTACTGCTGCAGTTCAAGATCGTATCAGCGGTGGTGAATAAACGTTAGTTTACGTATTGAGTCATTTGTTACGGTTTGGTGCAATAGAAAGTGTATTGCGTCATAACGAGCTAGATTGATTGTTGATTTGCGTCTTTCGTTAGTACAAATAGCAATTAATCTAAAAACCGCCATCATGGCGGTTTTTTTATGGCTTTAATTTGATGATTAATAACCGTCTTAAAAATGTTGGATATAGATGTTTGTTCACTGAACAAGCTAGCGTTACAAACTCACTTGCCTAACTAGTCAGCATAATTGAAGGAAGTGGTGGGTAAACGGCTTTATTCTTATCTGCTTCATGCTTCTTCGAAACCCTTTTCATCCTCTGAAGTGTTAAGTTGTGGCTGCAGGCGAAACGTCGGCTTTAAAGTGAATTTAAGGTATTAAAAAAGGCTCTTAAGAGCCTTTTTGTTTAAATGGTGATAGTTGGGTGTTTATACTCTAAATTCACCCACCGAGCTTTGTAGCTCTTCAGATAGCATTGCTACTTGATGGCTTGACTGCGCAGTTTGATCTGCACCTGTTGCCGTTTCTTCAGATATAGCGGCAATATGTTCTAGCATTTCTGATACTTGCTGGCTGACAAGGTTTTGCTCTTGTGCAGCTTGAGCAATATGATTACCAGAATCATAGGCTTTGTGAACCGATTGGCTAATGGTTTCTAGTGCTAAGTTCGCTTGCTCTGTTTTATCAACACAGCTACTTGCTTGTGAGCGACCTAATTCCATCACTGACACAGCTTGTTGAGCACCTTGCTGCAGTATCTCAATCATTTGCTGAATCTCACTTGTCGATTCTTGAGTTCGAGATGCTAAGCTTCTCACTTCATCTGCTACGACAGCGAATCCGCGCCCTTGTTCACCTGCACGTGCAGCTTCAATTGCAGCATTAAGTGCAAGTAAGTTTGTTTGTTCTGCAATACCACGAATAACATCAAGAATTGAACCAATAGAAGCACTATCAGAATGAACTTTATTAATCACTTGACCTGCTTTAGCAACTTCATCAGCGAGGGCAAGAATCGTTAGCTTGTTTTCTTCAGCAATTGTGCGCATATGCTGTGTTTCTTCATCAGCCTGTTTAATTTGCTCTAGTGCTTGATCAGCGCTCATTGACACTTGCTGAGCACTTGAACTTAATTGTGTTGTGGCTGTAGCGACTTGGTCAACTTGGCTCTTTTGCTCTTGGATACCACTGGTTGTTTGAGTGGTGATTGCAGACGTTTCTTCAGCTGCTGCTGCAAGTTGGTTTGAGCGGTCTAGAATACCAACAATCAGATTTCGTAGGCTATCGACTAAACTGTTACAGTTTTTAGCAAGCTCTGCAAATTCATCATGTCCCGTGTCATCAAGCTTATGAGTTAGATCACCCGAGGCGAGAATATTTAATGCCTGATTCACTTTCGCTAATGAACGAGTCAGTGGTTTAACCACTGCAATACTTACAACAATCGAAACGAGAATGGCAAGAATGACAACAAACATTGTTTTCAAACTTGCAGAGTCGATATTCTGAATAGCGCTGTCACTAATTTCACCTGTAAAACCTTCGATATTATTAGCTAAGTTAATCATCTTAGCGTTAACATCTAAACGGGCTTTATCGGTAGCAGCGAGCATTTTTTCAGCTTGTTGATCGTGACTCAGTTGCTGCCCTTTTATAGCAATAATGCCATTATTGTCGTTAATTAATTTAAAGACAGCTTCACTTTCAGCATTCAAGTCATTTAAGGTATTGTCACTGACGATACCGCGCCCCTGACGATTGATATGTTCAATCTTAACTCGTGTATCACTGACCATATAGTCAAGCTCATTAACTATTACGTTGTACTTGCTGTTGTCTTTTGCTGCAACTAAGTCGTATACCGTAGTGATAATGTTGATAAAGGTACTGTCTACAACGCTGGCTGTTGCAGCAATACTTTGCTCGGTTGCATCTTCACTCATTTCTAGATCAATCAGATCTAACAGAATTGACGATGCTTCATCTGCACTATCTTCTAAGTCACTTCGTAGTGATAAAAGCGTTTCATGCTTAATAAGTGCGCTTTCATGTTCTTCTAGCATGAGCTTGCTGTTTTTATCAAAACTTGAATAGCTAGATTTTAATTGCGAAAGATTACTTGAAAACTCTTGTCTATCGGAGATGAGGTTAGACAGCTTATTCAAGGTTTTAGTGAATTCTGCTGATTCTGTCTGGATCTTTTTCTCAACAGCTGGGATTTGTGCAGACTGATCTGTGTAATAGCCAAATAAAATTTGAATTTGCTGAGCACTTAAGTTTTGGGTTAATTCACCCGTTGCAGTGAGGGCTGGTAGGCTAACTCTTTGCAACGTTGTAGTGCTATCTTTAATGGTACTATTGGTAAGCAGTGATACACCTCCCAATATGATTAAAAGAAGTGTTACAACAGTAAAACCGCCAATGACTCTGGTGGCAACATTAATTTTCATAGCATACTCCGGCTGTTATTATTTTATCCCGAATTTATCTCTTGATCGCTCAGGGTAATGTGATCATGTGAGATCTATTAGCTTTATCGGCTAAGGTTATTATTAGTTTAACAATTTATTAATTATTTTAGTTTTTGCTGAATTAGTTTTTCATTGGTTTCAGCATGCCAAAGTGTCATATATTCTCCCCAACAACAGCCCGTATCCAATGCCAAAACGTTATCTTGTTGAGTCACTCCCATAAGAGCGGCCCAATGGCCAAATACTAAAGTGTGGTTGTCTTTAAGCTCTGAATCGAATTCAAACCAAGGTGTTAACCCTGAGTTTTTATCTTTTATTGGCTTTTTACATCCAAAATCCAAACTACCATCTGGATGTAAGTAACGCATTCGCGTCAGCGCATTAATGCAGTACCTTAATCTAGGTAGCCCTTTAGACTTACTATCCCATAAATCAGGCGCTTCAGTGTACATTTTTGCGATAAGAGAGTTTAGATAATCATTCTCTTTTAGCGCATTGCTCACTGCAAGGGCTTCAGTTTGCAGTGTGGTTAAATCCCATTGCGGTGGGACACCTGCATGGGTCATGATGATATTATGCGAAGGTAGGGTTTGTACCAAGGGCTGTTGTCTTAGCCAATCAATCAAGTTAGAAATGTCATCAGCCGCGAGTAGTTCAGCTAGGTTATCTTTGGGGTTAGCTCTTTTAAGCTTACCGTGTAAAGCCAGTAAATGGAGGTCATGATTACCAAGGGTGACTTTAGCGCTGCCTTCTAAGGATTTTAAATAACGAAGCGTTTGCAGAGAACCATGGCCACGAGCAACTAAGTCACCGACTGCCCAAAGTTCATCCTTAGCTGGATTGAAGTCTACCTTTGCTAGCAGCAATTTAAGTTCGTCAAAACAGCCCTGTATATCGCCAACAAAATAATGTGCCATAGTGCTACTGTAAAATACCTGGAATCGCGAGTCTAAAAGTAGGAATACTAGCTTTAAAAGGCTCACCTTGTTCGGTCACCATGCCGTAGCTGCCTTCCATAAAGCCAACAGGGGTTTCCATAACGGTGCCACTTGAATATTGATAAGCGGTATCAGGAGCAATAGTTGGGGTTTCACCGACAACACCCGGCCCTTTGACTTCGCTAGTATCACCATTGGCGTTAGTGATGATCCAGTGACGGTCTTTTAGCGTGATTGGGATTTCGCTGAGATTAATAATGGTGATGGTATAACTGAACAAATACTTTTCATCTTCTGCTGATGATTGTTCTTCAAGGTAATTTGTTTCAACTTTTATTTTTACGTTAGCAGCTACAGAGGTCATCAAACTTCCTAAAAAAAGAAAGGGCATTTAATTAAAATGCCCTTGAATTTACTCACCTTTATCACAAACCAAATTGGCTAGCGCAACATATTGTTCAACGCTTATTTGCTCTGGTCTGAGTGTAGAATCAATGTTTAATTGACTAAACTCTTCGTCAGTGATCATTTGCTTTAAGTTATTTCTTAATGTTTTACGACGCATGTTAAAGGCTGTGGTACATAAATGGCGTAAAACATTCACATCTTTACAGGGGAAAGGCTTCACATCGTAAGGCAATAAACGCACCACTGCAGAATCTACTTTTGGTGCAGGCTTAAAGCTCTCTGGCGGTACTTCTAGAACAGGAACAACTTTACAGAAATACTGAGCCATGACAGTTAAGCGGCCATAAGCTTTTGTGCCTGGACTTGCAGACAAGCGCAGTACCACTTCTTTTTGCAGCATAAAGTGCATGGTTTCGATGATTTCGGCAAATTCGAAAAGATGAAACATCAACGGTGTTGAGATGTTGTATGGCAAGTTGCCAAATACTTTCATCTTTTTACCGTCTTGTTGAAGCTGGCTAAAATCAAAATTAAGCGCATCACCTTGGTTAATGGTTAATTTATCTTTTAATACTGGGTGATTTTGTAAACGCTCTACAAGATCCTTATCCAGTTCAACAACAGTTAAATTATCAACTGCATCTGCAACGGGTTCAGTTAATGCACCTAAACCAGGACCAATTTCAACCATTACATGATCGTTGTCTGGTGAGATTGCGCCCACAATTCTACTGATGACACTTTCATCAGTTAAAAAGTTTTGCCCGAAACGTTTTCTAGCCGTGTGGCCTAAATGTACTTTATTGCTCATTGGAAATTTATTTACTTACTTTTGAGGCCAATTCAATGGCTTTGTTTAATGCACAGGTAAAACTACCGCAATCTGCTTCGCCAGTGCCCGCAAGTTCTAATGCAGTGCCATGATCGACAGAGGTTCTGATATACGGAAGACCTAAGGTGATATTAACCGATTTTCCAAAACCTAATGATTTAAGTACTGGAAGTCCTTGGTCGTGATACATAGCAAGAACCACATCTGCTTCTTGTAAGTATTTAGGTTGGAATAGTGTATCAGCAGGCAAAGGCCCGACAATATCAATACCCTGTTCACGCAGCTCATTAAGTGCTGGGATCATGATATCAATTTCTTCCCTTCCTAAGTGTCCATCTTCACCTGCATGAGGATTTAATCCACACACATATATTTTAGGTGAAGTGATGCCAAACTTTTGCACTAATTCGCTGTGCAAAATTTGGATAATATGGTGTAAACGTTCGCGAGTTATTGCCTTGGCAACATACGCTAATGGAATATGTGTGGTCATTAGCGCCACTTGTAAACCTGGCGCGGCAAGCATCATAACTACATCTTGGCAATTTGCTTGTAATGCAAAGAATTCAGTGTGGCCACTAAAAGGAATGCCTGCTTGGTTAATAATGCCTTTATGAACTGGGCCAGTGACCACTGCAGCAAATTCATTGCTCATGTTCTTCTCACCGGCGTAACGCAGGGTATCTACAACATAAGCGCTGTTTATTTCGTTTAGTTTTCCGCATTCAACTTCTGCGGCTAATGTAAACGGAGCGATGGTCAATGTGCCAGCTTCTTGTGGCTTAGCATCAAGTGTAGGCTGATAAGGACGTAGACTCAGCGGCAAACCTAACATTTTAGCTCGGCTGGTTAATAATTCCGGATCTGCACAAACAACTAACTCAGCAGGCCAAGCCTGCTGAGCAAGTTTAATTACAATATCTGGGCCGATACTCGCCGGTTCACCCGGCGTAATCGCAATTCTTTGTGTCATTAAATTAGGTTAACCTCGAGTACTCTCTGGTTCAAAAACTTCAATGTAAGCTTCTGTACGCATTTCATCTAACCAGTTCTGCAGTTCTTCGTTAAATTTACGACGATAGATTAACTGATGAGCACGGTTACTATTAAACTGATCCGTTGCATCAGTTGTACGCTTTTCTTCTAATTGAGCTATGTGCCAGCCGTGTGTGGTGCGGAATGGCTCACTTATCTCATATATTTCAAGACTGTTTAGTGTTTGAGCAAACTCTGGTACGTAAACAGTTGGTTCAGCCCAACCTAATTCGCCGCCTTTAGCCCCTGAACCAGGATCTTCTGAATATTGACGGGCTAGATCTGCAAAGTCAGCTTCACCTGAACGAATTTGTGATAAGAAGCTTTCTAGCATTGCCTTGGCGCGATCTTCAGAAAGAATCGGTGACGGTTTCAGCAGAATATGGCGTGAACGTACTTCACTGATTTCTTGGGTTTGTAGACCTCGGGCATCCATGATTTTAATAATATGGAATCCAGAACCACTTTTAATTGGACCGATAACATCGCCATTTTTCGCATCAGTAACCACCTCAGCAAAAAGTGTAGGCATTTCATTGATGCTCATATAATCCCAAATACCGCCTTCTAGCGCTTTTGGTCCTGAAGAAGAGGCAATAGCTGTACGTCTGAAGTCTTCACCTTCATTTAAGCGTTCAAGTACGATGTTAGCACGCTTGCTTGATGCTTCAAGTTGTTCACTGGTTGGGTTGCTAGGCACTTCAATTAAGATATGACCTACTTGGAACTCAACATCTTTAAGGCCTTGCTCTTGAATCATCTTAACTAAGTTATTGATCTCTTGCGGAGAAACCTGAATACGACGCTGAACTTGAATACGTTGAATTTCACCAATGGTAATTTCTTCACGAAGTTGTTCACGGTATTGACCGAAGCTCATGCCTTCGCTTTCGATCTGTTGTTGCATTTGGCTAACAGTTAACTGTTGCTCTTTAGCAATATTTTCGATGGTTTGATCTAATTGTAAATCACCAATTGAAAGGCCGATTCGTTCAGCCATTTGTAACTGTAAATGAGTTAAAATTAAGCGTTCAATAACTTGAGTGCGTAAGGCATTATCTGAAGGCAGACCTTGACCCGCTTTTTCAGCATTTGATTTAACCGAAGTGATCATATGGCTGATTTCGCTTTCGAGTATGATACCTTCATTGATTTGCACGGCAACGCTGTCTAGCGGCACAGGAGCAGCTATCGATACTTGGCTTACAGCCAGAGTAAATAAAGCAAAAATCATTTTCTTACAGTGTTTCATCCACAGAATCCTTGGCACTTAAATTTTCTAATTATTATTGGCACTGTCGCCAAAATAGTGTTGTTAACGTTTAATAGGACTATTTGTTTTCCACTAGGTTCAGCAATCTATCACAAATGGTGCATAAATGATGGCTAATTGCTTAAGTAAAGTGGTTTGCGATAGTTAAATAATCCTTCGTTTAGCATATCTTCAACACCGAGAGGACCAGAACCACCTAAACCTTTAATAATAAAGTTGAGGTATACGCCACTCTCAAATTGTTCTCTAGTATCAATACTAGGGTTTAAATCATCGTCGTAATTGGTCTTGATGCGGTAATGATAACTTAAACGCATTGCCCAGCAACAAGCCTCATATTGCACCCCAGTGTAGGTTTCAATACTACGAGATTCGTTGAGATCGTAATAAAAATTACCCACAAAATACAAATCGTCGCTAATAGGCCATGAGGTACGCATACCCACCTGAGAAATATCTACTCGGTCGTTGGTATTGGTATTTAATAGGTCTGGCACATAGCGATAACTAAACTGAAGCAACTTATCATTACTTGGACGAAAATCTAATGTCACTTCACTTTTCTTGGTTTCACCTTGTTCACTATCAAATTGCACAGCACCACTAATGAACCAATCTTGATAAAGGTTAGCATCCACTTCAGCGGCTAATACTGAGGTTGACGGTGATACTTCAACATTCTCATCAGCAAAGTTAATTTTACTGTCTTGGAAATAAATAATTTGACCAATACTGACTTTTAATTTCTCGATATTCGCGTCATCAAATAAACGCGTTGTGAGACCTAATGTCATTTGGTTTGCATCAGCGATTCTATCAAGACCTGAGTAACGTCGGTCGCGGAATAAACCAAAGTAATCTTCTTGTAATTTAGCTGAATCGTAAATGCCAATACCATCTTGGTCTTCATAGCCGACATAAAGGTATTGAAATTGTGGCTCTAGTGTTTGCCTAAAATCGGCGTCAAACATATGGGTTTCACGCTCAAAGTTAATTTGACCGTGCAGTCGGGCTTGAGGGATGGTACGACTCACCGTATCTTCAAGTTCACTATCACTGGCAATATTATTTTGCCAATATTGAGTTTGAAGTAACTTTATTTCACTGGTCAATGAACCCGCTGGGCCCTGAATAGGTAGGGTAATACTCGGCTCCATGTGGAAACGCGTCGCCGTTGAGTATTCATTTTCTTTGTGCTGAAAGTTTGTTAATTCAGAATTAAATTTGAAATCTAACCCTTCCCAGAAATCATTAGTTTGATAATTAAAGTTAAGCTGTGGCATGACTTGATACGGCACTTCGTCTTCGCCCAGCACTTTAATATCTTGGACTTTCATACCAAAATCCCAATCTTTTTCAAAGTAATTGATTTCACCCACTCTCGATAACTGATTATCGGTAGAACGATTGACATCTGAACTTAAATCATTGAAATAGTTATTATCTGATACGTCTGTAAAGTTCGCTTGTACACGCCAATTTTCATTAATTGAACCTTGGTGACGCCAGTGGTAAAGGTAACGATCTGGACTATTGTCTAATTTGTCATCATTGGCGAGATATTCTAGGTTAAATTGACCCTCTTGGTCTTCACCTGCTAAATATCGAAATTCTGTTTTAGAGTAAAAACCACGTGCAGACATATAAGTCGGCGTGAAGGTTAGGTCATACTCAGGCGAAATATTCCAGTAATAAGGCGTGCTAACTTCAACACCATTGGTGGTGCTGGTGCTAAAGTCAGGGAATAAGAAACCCGACTTACGCTTATCAGAAATTGGAATCGTCATATAAGGCACATACATCACGGGTACACCCGCAATACGGATTTTAGCATCCCAAATTTCGCCCCACTCTTCAGTGCTATCAATGCGGATTTCTTCCGCTTCTAACAGCCACGAATTATCGCCTACAGGACAAGTGGTAAAATTGGTATTGCGTAACTCAAGGTTATTTTGTTCAGTGACTTTTAGTTGTTCAGCATCGCCATGGATTTGCTGACCATGCAACCAATATTGCGCACCATTAAGTGTCGCGCTACTGGAAACCATTTGCGCATTGAGGGAGTCCGCTGTAACAGTGAACATCTCATCTGAGAAAATTAAGTTACCATTGGCATCTAATTGTTCATTTTTTTGGTCCAAAATAGCTTCGTCAGCGCTGATATGACGAGTACCTTGGCTAAAACTGACGTTACCTGAGAAATGTGCTTTATCGCCCATAGCAGCTTCTGAACGATCAGAAATGATCACAATATCTTCAGCTGATAAATTAGGGACTTGTTGGCGTTCGTCAATCGAACTAGAAACCGGTGGGTTAATCACACAATGAAGCTCAACCGCTTCTGTGTCAGTGGGTTCTTGTGCCGAGACTAGGTTAGGTAACAGGCTCAATGCCAGAAAGTAGCGGATCTGCATTTTAATTAATGATTATGAATTCTTAGTCTAGACAAAATGAATCGAAAAAAAGCCGCAGCTAACAATTTATCTTTAGCTGTTTCCAAATGTTATGTTGGCTATAATAAAGCAATTTTCCCATAAGAGCCATTGAGATGAGTTTATCAGATAGAAGATTTATTTTACTAAGGAGTTGGTTGAGTCAATATTTTAAGACAGAGGTGTCTATTGAACTCATTTGTGGGGATGCCAGTTTTCGTCGCTATTTTCGAGTTAAACATTTAGCAAACTCTTATATAGTCTCAGATTCACCGATTGAATTGGTGCCGATTATGCCTTTCATTTATATGGCGAAAGCTTATGAAAAGGCTGGTTTGATAGCCCCGAAGATAATTGCACAAGATGAGCTAAACGGGTTTGTTTTACAGTCTGACTTAGGTGATGAGCAGCTTTTAAATCAATTAAACGAGCACTCAGTGACCGATTTGTACCGCAAAGCCTTAGCGTTATTACCTAAAGTCGCCACCGTCACTGAAACTGAACAAGGCGTATTACCTGTTTATGACCAAGCATTTGTGGCGCGAGAATTAGACATATTTACTGAATGGCTGTTAATTAAACATTTGGGTTTGACTTTAAGCCACAGTGATAAAAAGATTATTGAGCATGCATTCAGTGTATTAACAACAAGTGCGCTTGAACAGCCAAGTGTCGGAATGCATCGAGATTTTCATAGTCGCAATATCCTCGTTGTTGATAATGAGCTAGCACTGATTGATTTTCAGGATGCCGTGTTAGGGCCGGTTACTTATGATGCTGTTTCTTTACTAAGAGACTGCTATATCAAATGGCCAAACGAGATCATTGATTCATTAAAACAAGAGCATTGGCAGTTGTGTCTACAACAAGGGTTAATGTCTAACAGTGTTACTTTTACACAATATCAAACATGGTTTGATTTAATGGGCTTACAACGACATGTTAAAGCCGCAGGCATTTTTGCTCGACTGAATCATAGAGATGGAAAAGCGGGTTACCTAAAAGATATTCCGTTAACTTTAACCTATATCGTAGAAGTTGCCGCTTTATATCCTCAGCTACATCAGTTTGGTGACTGGGTTAAACAACATGTATTACCAAAAGTTAACTGTGCGTAACAGCATGAATTCTAGATGTGTAAGCCATTTTTATTAAAGAGGTTATAGATGAAGGCGATGATTTTGGCTGCTGGGCGGGGAGAGCGCTTAAGACCTTTAACGGATAAAGTGCCTAAGCCATTAGTTAAGGCCGCAGGTAAATCCTTGATAGTTTATCATCTCGAAAAGCTGGCTAAAGCCGGCATCAAAGAGGTAGTGATTAATCATGCTTGGTTAGGCCACAAGTTGCCGGAAGCATTAGGTGACGGCAGTAGCTGGGGATTATCAATTCAGTATAGCGCAGAAGAAAAAGCCTTAGAAACAGCTGGCGGGATTAAGCAAGCATTGGCGTTATTGGGAGACAAGCCTTTCTTACTTATCAATGGCGATATATATATCGATGAATTACCTGATCTAGAGCAGGCAAAGTCTGTAATGCGTGCCAATTCAGAATTAGATGCTTTTTTATGGTTAGTTGATAATCCTAAGCATAATCCACAAGGGGATTTTGCTATTATTGATCAACAAGTGTCTGAATCTGAGAGTAATAAGTTTACCTATTCAGGAATGGGAATATATCACCCCAAAATGTTTACTGAATTAGCTCCTGGAAAAAGCGCTTTAGGTCCTTTATTGAGACAAAAAATATCGCTTGATAAAATAGCGGGTAGCTATTCTGGCTCATATTGGTGTGACGTGGGAACAGTAGAGAGATTGGCACAGCTCACACACTATATTGAAAATCATTAATGTATTCACTTAACCAAGACGTTCGTAGCAGCTTGGTGTAATTTAGCGGGAAGTTTGATGCGTATTTGGGGCAAAGTTTTTGGGTTTATCATTGGCTATATGTTCGGCAGAGGTTTTGGTGCTGTTTTAGGGCTGTGGTTAGGTCATTTATTTGATAAACGAGCAGGGTTTGCGGATATGATGCGCAAAGGTCAAGCCCGCCAAGCTCAGTTTTTTAATACGACCTTCACAGTAATGGGCCATGTCGCTAAAGCCTCTGGTCACGTCACTGATGTTGATATTCGTATCGCGTCAATGTTGATGGATCAAATGAAGCTCACTGGTGATGCCAGAAAGGATGCCCAGACGGCATTCAGAAAAGGTCGTGATGCCGATTTCGATTTAGTAGAAACCTTACGTGAATTTCGTGCTATGAGCCAAGGTCGAACAGAAATTCTGCAAATGTTTTTGGAAATTCAAATTCAAACTGCGTTATCCGATGGTGAATTACACAGCAAAGAAAAACAAATTTTATCTACAGTTGCCAAAGAGTTAGGTTTAGGCCAAGCTCACTTAGACGCGCTACTTAATCGCTGGCAAGCCGAGTTTCATCATCACCAGTCAGGAGCTGGCAGTGCAATGCAACTTGATGATGCTTATTCGATGCTGGGTAAAGAAGAATCTTCAAGTGACCAAGAAATTAAACGGGCTTATCGCAAATTGATGAATGAACATCATCCCGATAAATTAGTCGCTAAAGGTTTGCCAGAAGAAATGATGGAGCTTGCTAAAGCCAAAGCACAAGACATTCAGTCGGCATATGAAACCGTCAAAACATCCCGAGGAATGCGCTAAAAATATTCACGGAAAAAGTATGAGTTAGCTCGGGATTATTATTCTAGTTATTGTTCGAGCTGATATTCAAACAATTTTCCGAGCTATTTCAATGATCATTGCTTGTTGTATACGGAGTTACACATGAAATTAACCGCTATTGCGAGTTTCGTTACTATTGTCAGTACTGCTGCAATATCTTTTTCATCTCAAGCTGAAATTTATGTTTCCCCTTTTGGTGGTTATAGTTTTGGTAGTAGTGAATTTGATATTTCAGATCCTAATACCAGTGAGAGCGGTAAGTTAAAAATTTCAGAGTCAGAACATTATGGCGTCATGATTGGTACGACAACCAAAGATCCTGGCAATATCTATTTTCTATACAGTACGCAAGCAACTGATGTGAGAAATGGTGCTTTTAGTAATGAAGTGTTTAACGAGCTTGATGTTGATTATTTCCATTTAGGTGGCAGTTTATATTTTCCAAATGGCAAGTTTAAACCTTACGTAACAGTTACAGCTGGGGCAACTCATATGCGTCCAAGCGGTGATTACTCATCAGAGACACGCTTTTCGATGGGCTTTGGTGGTGGTGCAGCATATGAAATCACGCCGCAAGTGGCATTATTTGCTGATGTAAGAGGCTATGCGACATTCGTTAATTCAGATAACACATTCTTTTGTGGCCCTAATGAGTGCGTTTGGCATATATCTGCTGATGTCATGTGGCAAGGGCAGGCCAATGTCGGTTTAGAGATTAAATTTTAAATAGGTGACCGAGCATGAAAATAGTCGTACTTGATGGCTATACACTCAACCCTGGCGATCTTAAATGGGCATCTTTGTCTTCACTAGGTGAAGTGGAAGTATTTGAACATAGTTCAAATGATCAAATAATACCTCGCTGTCATCAAGCTGATATTGTGCTTACTAATAAAGCTGTAATCTCTGAAAATGTGATACTGCAGTGCCCACAACTTAAATATATTGGTGTCACAGCAACAGGGACGAACGTTGTTGATATGAATGCTGCTAGTGAACGTAATATCGTGGTAACCAACGTGCCTGCTTATGGACCTGATGCCGTAGCTCAGATGGTATTTGCCCTGATTTTACAGCACTGCCAACAAGTCTCTTTGCATGACCGCGCGGTTAAGCAGGGCCAGTGGACAAGCTCTCGGGACTTTTGCTTCACTTTATCTCCTTTAATGTCACTCAAAGGAAAAACCATTGGTATTGTGGGCTATGGTGATATTGGCCAACAAGTGGCTAAGTTAGCAATCGCATTCAATATGAAGGTGATTATTACTAGCGGCAGAGAAAAGACAGGGTTACCAGATAATGTCACTTGGCAGCCACTTGCAAGTTTGCTGGCACAATCAGATATCATTTCATTACACTGCCCGTTAAATGAAGCGACTGATAAGATGATTAATCAAGGCAGTTTATCTTTATTGAAAGTGGGGGCGTTGCTAGTGAATACAGCACGTGGTGGTCTGATAGATGAAGCGGCATTAACACAAGCGTTGAATCAGCAGCAACTCTTCGCCGCTGTTGATGTACTTTCTACTGAACCGCCAGAAAAAAATAATCCTTTGTTATCAGCCGATAATATTATTATCACTCCACATATTGCTTGGGCAACAATTGAAGCTAGGCAGAATCTATTGAACATTGCAGTAAATAACGTGAAGCAGTTTTTGAATGGCTCACCGATTAATACAGTGAACTAGCATGTCTTAAGCAATGCTCAAGTAAAAAGCCTAACACTCACATGTTAGGCTTTTTCGTTTTACCAATAAGGTACTCAGCATTCAAATGCGAGCTAAAAAACGACCTTTACTTCAGCAGCAGAGCGTTTGGCTTTAGCGATTGATGAGTCGATGTCTTTATCTCTTGCAAGCGCGACACCTAGTCTTCTGCGGCCATCTATGTCAGGTTTACCAAACAATTTTACTTGGGTGTCTGCTTCCAATAGAGCATTTTCTACACCTTGATATCGAATGTTACTTGATTGGCCTTCAGCAAGAATAACCGCAGATGCACTGGCACCATGCTGCCTGATTTCCGTGATTGGCAGGCCTAAAATAGCGCGAACATGTAATGCAAATTCAGAGATATCCTGGCTAATGAGTGTAACTAAACCAGTGTCGTGTGGTCTTGGCGATACTTCAGAAAAGTAAACTTTATCACCTTTGATAAAGAGCTCTACTCCAAATAGGCCAAATCCACCTAAGGCTTTCACTACTTGTTCACCAATTTGTTGTGCTTTTTCAATCGCGACAGCTGACATTGCTTGTGGCTGCCATGACTCACGGTAGTCACCATCTTCTTGTCGATGACCAATCGGGTCGCAATAATGAATGCCATTTATAGCACTAATGGTTAATAGCGTAATTTCATAATCAAAATCAATAAAACCTTCGACAATCACGCGGCCGCCGCCAGCACGTCCGCCTTCTTGTGCATATTGCCAAGCTTGCTCTATTTGCTGCTCGTTTTTAATGACGCTTTGCCCTTTTCCAGAAGAGCTCATAACAGGCTTCACGACACAAGGTAATCCAATTTTAATTATTGCTGCTTTAAATTCGCTTAAGGTATCGCAAAAGAAATAAGGTGAGGTTGGGATGCCTAACGTTTCAGCTGCAAGTCTTCTAATGCCTTCACGGTCCATGGTTAATTGTGTAGCTTTTGCTGTTGGAATCACATTGACCCCAGTGGCTTCGATTTCCACTAGAGCTTGTGTCGCAATGGCTTCAATTTCAGGGATAACCAGATGAGGCTGCTCAAGTTCAATTACCGCTTTTAATGCGACTTCATCGAGCATATTGACGATATGAGAGCGGTGTGCAATTTGCATTGCTGGAGCATTAGGGTAACGGTCGACTCCAATGACTTCAACGCCGAAGCGCTGCAGCTCAATGGCTACTTCTTTTCCGAGTTCGCCGCAACCTAGCAGCATGGCTTTTATAGAGCCTTCAGTACCGGCAGTACCAAAGTTGAAAGGAGTATGAGCGTTCATTGTTTTACCTTGTTAGGAAGCTTGTAGGGATATCACTGCTTCATTTTATCTTTTATTCGTAATCGATTGATTAGCAAAGGCTATAAATGTGTAAAAGATCACGAGAAAAGAGTTATTTTTTTAGCGAATAAACAGGGTATTACAGTTATTTTATTGTTGAGCGTATGCTATCTTTGGGTTGTAATTGTGTTGCTTGGTTGTCGGGTGACACTTTGGATTTATTTTGGTTCGATTAACTTGCTTTACCTTCTAGTAGGAGAGTTATATGTTTTTGGATTATTTTGCTTTGGGACTTTTGTTCTTTGTAGCATTAGTTATTTTCTATGGTGTGATTGCCATTCATGATATTCCCTATGAGATTGCCAAGAAGCGTAATCACCCACAACAAGATGCACTTCATATTGCTGGCTGGGTCAGCTTATTTACCATGCATGCTATTTGGCCATTTTTATGGATTTGGGCAACCTTATATCGTGAAGACAGAGGCTGGGGGTTTAGTAATGGCAAAAAGCGTGAATTAATCCTCGAAGGTGAGGTGAGGGAGCTGATGGAAAAAGTTGAACAGTTAAATCAACGTTTAGGCAATCTTGAATCTCCAGAAACCAAGCAGTCTCAAACAGAGACCACCACACCACAACAAGAGGCGTAATTATGGATCTGTTACTGATTTTAACTTACACCGCGCTATGTGTTGCTGTTTTTAAGATATTCAAGATCCCGTTGACTAAATGGACGGTACCCACAGCTGTTTTAGGTGGCATAGCATTAATCGGTACCTTATTGGTATTGATGAACTATAACCACCCCTACACTAAGTATACACGTGAATACTTTGTGTCTATTCCAATTAACCCTGCGGTTCGTGGCTTAGTGGTTGAGGTAAATGTAAAGCCTAATGTTCCTGTAAAAAAAGGCGACATATTATTTAGAATTGACCCCACTCCTTTTATCGCGGAAGTTAAAGAAAAGCAGGCCGCACTGGAAGATGCTAAACAAGCTGTACCGCAACTGAAAGCGTCGTGGGACAGTGCGACTGCCAAAGTGACCCAAGCTGAAGCTAACCGTGATAGAGCTAAGCAAGCTTATGAACGTTATGACGAAGGTAAACGAAAAGGTGGTAAAAACTCGCCATTTTCTGAAATTGAATTGGATAATAAGCGCCAAACTTATTTAGCTTCAGAGGCGCAGTTTAAAGCTGCTCAAGCTGATGAAATTCGTTTCCGCTTAGCTTTTCAATCGAATATTGATGGCGTAAATACCGATGTTGCAGTTATTCAAGCTCAATTAGACGAAGCGCAATTTAATCTTGAGCGTACTGAGGTTAAAGCGCCTGTAGATGGTGTTGTCACTCAGATGGCACTTCGCCCTGGTGTTATGGCAGTGCCTATTCCACTGCGTCCAGCGATGACATTTATACCTGATGAAGATAGATATTTTGCTGGCGCGTTCTGGCAAAACTCATTGCTGCGTTTAAAAGAAGGTGACGAAGCCGAGTTAATCTTAGATGCTATGCCTGGAGTGGTCCATAAAGGTAGAGTCGTTAAAGTCTTACCTGCAATGGCTGAAGGCGAGTTGCAATTTGGTGGCACATTACGATCTTCAAATGAGTTGTTCAAGCGAGGCCGCGCGCTCGTGCTTATCGAACTTGATGACGAAAATGAATTGTTAGCCAATTTACCTGCGGGCGTAGCAGGGCAATCTGCGATATATACAGAGCATTTCACTCATGTATCGATCATTCGAAAAGTATTGCTACGAATGCAAGGTTGGCTGAACTACTTGTTTGCTGAAGGGCATTAAAACTAAGTTAATATAAAAAAGTCCGCGATTGCGGACTTTTTTATTATTATTAGTTGGTAGTTAGTTTAGCTTTTCGGCTGTGGCGGGAATAGAGCGAGTATTTGGTTGATAGTTTTGCTGGTTTCTGCCACTTTTTTATCGCCACCGGCTTCAAAATCGAATTCATCAGTGCCGCGCCAAATTAGTCGATTTTCTTTTGTATCAATCATATCAACTTGAATCACTTGAATTTTAGCACTGTCGCTGCCAATAGGAATGCCCATACTAGTGCCAACACCCACTCCACCATGACTACCACTAGTGCCAGTACCTAGGCCAATAGAAAGGCCTGAACTCTTAGGTTTGTCTTTAGTGAGGAAGGCATAGCTGACAAGAAAGTCACTTTGCTCTGCTTGTTCTGTGAAGCCTTTTGCAATTAATGTTGTTCGTATATTGGCTCGAATTCGTTCGGCGCTCAGTTGGTCACCTTGGTCGGGAGTTTCAATGAAGTGGAAACTCTTTAACTGACTAAAATCGTACTTTGTGTCGTAGTCGGAGTTACTTTTGGTACTTTGGCAAGCACTGATAGTGAGTATAAAACAGAGTAATAAAAGATGGCGAAAAATCATAGGAACTCCAAAGGTGTTTGCTGCTAATAACCGATAAAAGGTTGGGGAAAGTTTCATCATTTTGACGGTATAGCCGTAGTCTTATTGTTAATAGCTTAATTCAATTTAGCCTAGTTAACCAATGTTATACCTATATTAAACTATGATTTATATGATGATTAAGGTCTTTCGAATATGCCTTTTACTAAATTAGTGCTAGATTAGAACAATAATTGTTCAATGATAAAGCGAGGATATGGAGCAGCTCAGTTTTCTTTCGGTACCAAGTCCGTGTGTAGGTGTGTGTCAAACTGATGCGCGCGGTTATTGTGTGGGCTGCCTTAGAAACAGAGATGAGCGTTTTAACTGGCTCCATTTCAATGATGCGCAAAAGCACAATATTATTCGTTTATGCTTGCAACGCAAACGTCGTCGACAATACGCAAAATATAAAGCTCATCAAATTGCTGTTAAAGAACAACAAGCTAAAGTGAATCCTCAGTTGGATTTTGAAGAAGAAAAAGAAGATAAATTAGATTTTGGCGATTTTTCTTTAGACTAATTACATTTGGACTTTTTGAAACAATCCTCAACGGTAGCCCTTAAACCTTACTCATTTTCTGAGTTAGTTATTGATTATGCTTGCGTTTAGATATCAGTCGCAGGCTTAAGTTTTACATTTCAATGCTATCTAGGCCAAATCAAAGTAAATGACGTGTTATCTTCATCACTCACTAGGTTCACTCTGCCTTTATGACGATGCATGATTCGCTTAATAATGGCCAAACCTAAGCCGTGACCTTTATTGCCTTTATGTTGTGACTTACTGCGGTAGAAAGGTTCAAATAATTTTTCTTGGTCTTCTTCTGGAATCGCTTCACCGTCATTAACCACAGATAAAAACACTAACCTTTCATCATAACTTAAATACAGCTCAATGCTGGTTTGAGTATATCTTTGTGCATTAGTGATAAGGTTTTGGATTGCACGTTCTACCAGCGGAGGCTCTGCCATGATGCACATTTCATTCCTCGCATAATGGAAATTAATTGGTTTATCACTGAGTGGCGTCAAGCGCGCTGAAAGATCTTCAATCATGCTGATTAATTCGCATTTTTCTAGGCTTGGTTCTTGTTGAACTTCAAGGCTGGCGTAGGTAAGTAATTCCTGTAATAGCGTTTCCATTTCTTTGATATCTAACTGCATTTCATCAAGGAAATCTTGTCTTCGCTGCTCATCACTTTTCGGCTGACAATACTGTGGCAGAAGTGCGAGGGCAAACTTCAATCTTGCTAATGGCGTTCTAATTTCATGCGAAACGGCATTTGATAGATGTTTCTGATTATCGATTAAGTCACTGATATGTTGTGCCATATCGTTAAAGGTATTTGCAAGCGGCGCAACTTGAGAGCTGGCATTTAGTTCAATGCGGGTATTCCATTTGGCTTCACCAAAATTTTGAGTGGCCTTTTTTAAGGTTTTTAAATCTTTTGATAGCGGCCAAACCCAAATTAAAGCAACAAAAGCTAAGGATAAATAAAAGCCTATGGTGAATATGTTACGTAACTGTCCACGGGGATCAATATCCACAGGTCCAGCCATTAATACTTGATCACCTACAGCGATGAATTGTAGTTCGTGACTATTATCTGCTGTGGTCGTGATAATTTGATTGGTAGAAAAGACCACATCCCCACTTAATGCAATTTCATTTTTTTCGAACAACTGCAACGGATAAGGAAACTGATTATTAATGAGATTTAACTGATGCTGGCGATCAGCTTTGGGCTGCTGAGCTAGGAGTAAGGCAAAGGCGATTAAAGGCGAGTCAATATTGTCGTTTTCTTCAACTTGTTGCTGCCAGAGGCTATCTAATGTCCAGCCTATACCCAAAAAGCTTAAGCTTAATAATAGGTATAGGCTGATGAAGAGTCTTTTCAAAGTCTTCTATAACTCGATTAGTTATTCCACGCTTCTGGCGCGAATAAGTAACCTTGTCCCCATACAGTTTTGATCCTGAATGGTGTTTCGATGCTATCGCCTAATTTCTTACGCAAGCGAGAAATACGCACATCAATTTTTCTATCTTTACCGTCAAAGTCGATATTAAGCAGGTATTGGTATATGTACTGACGACTTAATACTTGTCCTGCTTGCGATGCAAGTAGCCATAATAATTCAAACTCATGACTGGTAAGATCAACTTCAGTGTTACCTAAACGAATCGCTTGTGTATGAGGGTCAATACTTAATTTACCGAAACTTAAGCAGTGAGACTCTGGTTTTGATGGTTGTGCCTGACGGCGCAGTAAATTATTGATACGGGCAACTAATAAGCTAGGATCTACAGGCTTAACCACGTAATCATCAGCACCTAATTCTAGGCCTTTGATTTGGTCTTCCGGAGAGCCTAATGCGCTCATTAATAATATTGGACCCGAAAAATAATCAGGTAGTTTTTCACACAGGCTTAATCCATCAAGTCCAGGTAACATGATATCAAGTAAAATAATATCAGGCTTGTAACTAATCAATCGTGTTAAAACGGTATCGCCACGTCGTTCAACTTCAACGTGCATATCGTGTGACTTTAGGTAGTCCACAATTAAGTTGGCGAGACGGATATCATCTTCTACCAACAAAACTCTATGAGTTGATTGGGGGGTTGCCATTAAAATAAACTCCAAGGGTTACGGTAACGTCGACGAACTTTCGTTTCTGACGTTGTGGTGACTTTTAATCGTACGTCCGCCAATTCATTATTATTATTTTTATTTATTAAGACAAAATGAATATTTTTGTCTGTTTTTACAGAAATTTGCAATGAGTGTTCATTAACTGAGTCACTACACCACTGAGCCATGGATGGGTAATTTGAAGTGATACACACCAATTGTTCAGTGTCGAGCTGCCATTTTAGCAAAATGTCAATTTCACAAATGCTGTCACCAGCATCAATAAGACATAAACGCGGGGTAGCCGAAAACTGTGCTTGCCCGGTAAGCGTATCAGCTTTGGCATAGAAAGCACTAAAAATCAGTATTAATATACCGAAAAAGTGATAGACCTTTTGCTCTTTAACGAACAAGCTTAAAACCTATATGCAGCTCCAACGAAATAGGAGCTCGAGTAATCTTCATCAATAATTGGGCTGTCGATTATTTCATCGGCTAATTGGGTATAACGCGCAGCTAGAAGTAAATCCCAGCTAGTTGAAATACTATAACGCGTTGTCAGTTCTATTGAATTACTCCAACCAGAACTCGGTTGGTATTCTTCGCTCCAGTATGCACTCTCACTGGCTCTAAGACCAAAGTAATAGTCAATAACTTCTGAACTTTTCCATGTTGTTTTCAAGGCTAAATCAAAGCGCCAATCAGTAACCGCAAGTGAGTAAGTCCAACTTACATCCACTTCCTGACCATTATGTACATTTAATAAGTCATGAGCAGCAGCAATTTTTAATATACCTAATTTGCCATACCAGAAAAGTTCTACCCCACCATATACGGTGAAGTTTCTACTTTCAAGTTCATTTAAAACAGGAGGTTGGCTAACATCCTGAGTTCCAAAACTACCTATGGGTGGTAAGTCTTCTGTGGTATCGAAATTTACTGATTGGGGTAGGAAAATATTTGCAGGATCCCAACGATAGAAATAGGCTCGTTCATCACTATAACTTGTGGCTAGGTTTATGGTGAAATTTTCTTGTTCGGTTAGTGTATAACCGAAATTAAAATTATCGAAAAACCAATTTTCACCATAGTAAGCTATTGATGGTATTACATAAAGAGGTATGTCGTCGTAGCTCATTAACGGGTTTGTTTTGTTACCATAGCCAAAAGCTACACTGATATCCCATTCGCCCACAGCAATACAATCACCTTCACTTTGACAAGGTTCATCTGCCATTGCTGGTGCAACTGCTAGGAAAAAGATAATTAAAACAACAAAAATTCGATACATTAAAAACAAACGACCTATTTATATCAAAAATAAAACAGCTAATGAGTGCGACTTTATCATTAAATTAAGGTCGGAAATATTGCTTTAAATAAATTGATACAAACTGATACTTATGAGTGCCGAGTGTGAATAGTGTTACCTAGGGTGTTATTTTGTGGTATCACTATGTTTTTAATGGTTATAAATTCTCTTTTGATAAGTTTGTTTTTGCTATCGCCTCTTGGCGTTGGTAACCCATTTCAATCAATTGTGCATTAACGCAATCAGATACAAATTGTTGCTTTTCAATCGAGTCAATTTGTTCTTCGCTGGCCATTTTAGTACACGCATCAGTGAGCGATATTAAGGTTTCTTTTGGTGCTTCAGCGTTATTGGCAAAAGCTATCGGACTCAAAAGTGTGCCAGTCAAAATAGTGATTATTATAGATAGTTTTTTCATGGATTGACCTTTATAGATTGACCTTTATCGATTGACCTTTGCAGGTTGTCCTTTATGGGAACTTATTATTAATGATTAATTTTTCAAACTTGTTCTGTTTAATCTTTTCGCTTGTTAATTGAGCAACTGATTAGTCAAAAGAAAACGAAATTAGTTCAATTTTTGTTGCACAAACGCAATAGCTGCATCATTTAGGCAGCGTTTAGAAACATAATGTTTAAGCTTTTCAGTGGTTAATAAGAAACCCTGTTCAGTTTCTTTACCGCGAACGATATCAGTCCATTTTAGTAAATGGTCAATATAAGCCGACTTAGAATGGATGCCTTGTTCACTGATGGTTAATGTTACTGGGTTATTGGCAGATTTACTGATGAGTTGTCTCATTAACCACCATGCACGATTGAAACGAACTTGTAGTCCCTCAACAGCGCCAAGACCAATAAAGAAGTATGCAAGGTAAGGCGACACGTCAGTTTGAGTCATTAAAAAGCCAGCTACAATAAAGGCGATAGCTTTTAAATATCGCTTGGGACTGTTATTGATGACGACTGACTGATCAAATGTCTCTGCGAAATGAGATTTATCTAAAATGTATTCTTGAGAAAAACTGAAACCGATATCAGTTAAGTTATCGGTTTCAGAAGTAGATGGTGTATTGCTAGTTGACATATTGCACTCATAATCGACTTTAATGGCGCAATTATAAGGTTGAAGTGATCGATTTGACTAATTTTTCCTGTAACTCTATTTGCTCTAACTCAGTTAACTGGGCCCCATGCTGGTTAGATAAGGCAAATACATTATCCGCACGCTCACCCACCGTACTGATTGCTGCAGAGTGAATGTTGAGATCCAGCGTTCTGAATGCACTCGCTATTTGTCCCATAAATTCATGGGTTTCTAATGCCAAAATGTGTACTAGAGTTCTATCTGCTTTTTTAGAATGAATAAATTCAATTGTCGGTTTATTGTCAAAGTTTTTAGTGTGTCTTGATGGTCGGTTTTTAGGTGGTGACATATTGTCATCTAATATTTGGCGTAGCTTTTTAGTCACTTGTTTGCGTCTTTGGTCACTAAAAATAGGCTTGCCGTCAAAATCGAGCACTTTAAATGCCTCAACAACATAACCATCTTTGGTTTTAGATATCTGCGCTTGGTTAACCGATATTTTTAGTGTCGACAGGGTGTTAAACAGCGAAATAAACAGCCCAGGTCTATCTTTGGTATAAACGAAGACGTCGCTACAACCTTTTACGCTACTGTCATCAAGTATAATTAATGATGGCGGCTCAGTGACATTTTCTTCTGTAGAGGGTAACTGATGTTCAAAGGCTGACTCATGTTCTAAAATGCCCAACGTATATTTAGCTATTTCTGTTGGAATAGCATTACTGAAAAATGACAGCGGTAGGCGTTTCCATAGTCGGTTAACAGCAACGAGTTGCGTTTCATCAGCGTTAATTAATCCTAAAGCTTCTTGTTTATGCTCTCTGACTACCGTTCTTAATTGCAATACATTTTCAAGGCCATTACGTAAAGCTTTACGTGTTGCAAAGTATAAGTCAGTGAGTAAGCTGGCTTTCCAGTCATTCCATAAGTCATCATTTGTCGCTTGAATATCTGCAACCGTTAGACAATACAGTGCATCAAGTTTGGTAATACTCCCTACAGATTTAGCAAAAGTTTTAACCACTTCAGGATCGTGAATATCCATACGTTGAGAGGTGATAGACATTAATAAATGCTGCTCAACTAGCCAACTGATTAACTGTTGCTGGGACGTCTTAAGTCCGTGGAATTTGGCAAATAACTTAGCATCTACTGCGCCTAATTCGCTGTGATCTCCACCGCGGCCTTTAGCAAGATCATGGAATAATGCAGCAAATAAGATGGACTCTTTAGCTTGAAAACGTTCAAAAATATCCGCTGCTAATTTTTGATCGCTTGGGACGGTATCTTGAGTTAATTTATACAAGTTTTTAAGCAGTTTATGAGTATGCTCATCGACTGTATAGGCATGAAATAAATCAAACTGCATTTGACCAACGACTTCACGCCATTGGGGTAAATATGACGCTAAAATACCGTGCTGATGCATTAAGGTTATCGCTAAACCCATGCCATGAGGGTTCTTAAATAAGCTTACAAAAAGTTCGCGACACACCTGGTAATCTTGTAAATCGCCCATCAAACGTCGACGCACTTGTCTAAGCAATCTTAGTGTTTCAGGCGTTATCCCAGTGACTTTCTCATGATGGATAGCAATGTAGTTAAACATAGACATGATTTGTGAACGGTCAATAAATACATCTTGATTTTCAGCATGTATCTGACCGTTGTAAATTTGAAAGTTTTCATTTATTTGAATTATGTCAGGCTTTTTCTGCGGCACGATTTCACGTTCGAAATAGGCCATTAACATCAGGTTAAGTTCGCGAATACGCTTCATGGCTCTGAATAACTGACGCATCATTTTTTCAATAGCGATATTGCCACTATCGCCAAAGCCTTGCAGACGAGCGACTTCTGCTTGATGTTGAAGTAACAACCGGTTTTCAGGTCTGTTAGAGGCTTGGTGCAGTGCAAAGCGCACTCGCCAAATGAAGTTTTGACACTCCATTAATTCGGCATATTCATCATCGGTTAAAAATTTGAGCCGGCGCAAATCTTTAAGGTCATCAATGGAGAAATGTTTTCTTGCTATCCAGGTGATGGTTTGAATATCACGCATACCACCAGGGCTGTTTTTTAAATTTGGCTCAATATTGAATGCGGTGCCTTGAGCTTTATTGTGACGGCCTTTTTGTTCATCATATTTAGCCACAAAAAATGCTTCGCTTGACCAGACTGTTTCACCATATAGCTTACTAATGACTTGGTGTTGATGGTTTTCGTGGCCGCAAATATGTCTGATTTCAAGTAAGGTAGTAGCAATGGTGACATCTTCACTGCAGGCTAGATACGTGTCATCTAAACGCCTGACAGCATGGCCCAAATCTAAGCCTAAATCCCATAATTGAGTTAAAAAATCACTTAGCGTGCTGGCATCAGTCGCAGATAAATCGTCATCGTGAATAATACAAATATCTATGTCTGAAAAAGGGTGAAGCGTTTTGCGACCGTAGCCACCGACAGCATTGAGGGAGATAGTGTCGGTTTCGAATTGAAAGGCTTGCCAAAGGTGGTTTAGTAATATGTCGAAAAACTGCGCTCGGTGCTGCAGAATTTCTGCGATAGAACAACTGCTGATTTGTTGTTCTAACCAGGTATCAAACTCAGTAATGGCTTGTTTAAGCTCTACAATACTCATTTCTGGCTGTAAAATCGGATAAGCTGGTTGCAAAGACATATTACTCCTTATTGTTTTGCCCACAAACAGGGTATTCGATCTGGTTTATTAACTCAAACGAACCGATAAAATGAATAAGAATAAGTTAATTCTTTTAAATAGTTAAATGAGAACAAATTATTTATGCGTAGTAAAAGAAGTCGACTGGACCAATTCATCGCTCAGAAATTACAGGTTTCTAAAAAAGCAGTTAGGTTGCTATTGCTTGAAAATAGGGTGCAAGTCGATGGACAAATCTGTAAAGAGGTTGATAAGCAGATTAATGAATTTAGCCAAATCCTATTAGATGGAAATGGCTTACAACAACATTCTCGCCAGTACTACATGCTTAACAAACCGACAGGGGTTGTCAGTGCAACTAAAGATGATATTCATCCGACGGCATTATCTTTACTCGATGGCATCGATTTTGAGCTAATGCATATCGCTGGACGTTTAGATTTAAATTCGACAGGGTTATTATTAATCACCAATGACAGTCAATGGTCGCAAGCGCTAATGGCGCCTGAAACAAAGGTTGATAAACAATACCTTGTCACGCTTGCTAATCCAATTGACGATTCCTATATCAGTGCCTTTAGTGATGGAATGTATTTTGGTTATGAAGACATCACCACTAAACCTGCAAAGCTTGAGGTTGTGTCGGAATTTCAAGCAAGGGTGACTCTGCAAGAAGGTAAATATCATCAAATAAAACGAATGTTTGGTCGATTTAGAAACCCTGTGGTTGCACTTCATCGAGAATCCATAGGTAACATTTTGTTAGATAACGCCTTGAAACAGGGCGAGTATCGGCCTTTAGACGAGGTTGAGGTGCACGTCACAGAAAGCTTAATTGAAACTTAATTGTTTGGGGGCGGATCAATAAATCTTTACATTGTTCATGATATGTTTTGATGAATGTATCTTTTTAGGTTATCTAATGGACATAAAAGCGCTAAAAGAAATCAGTGAATTAGACATATTCAGTTTAATGGTGTTTAAACTTATTTACGAAACTGGATTTGCTAACCTTGCTGCTAGACAGCTAAACGTCTCAGCTCCTAAAATTAGTCGTTGTTTAACAACATTAAGGTTAACTTTTGATGATGAATTATTTTACCGGCGTCAGCAGGGGCTAAAACCCACCGCATTAGCTGAACATTTATACCTACCAATTTGCGACTTTTGTGAGTCGGCAATGAATATTGAACGAATTGCCTGCGAGGGCAACAATACCAACTCGTCAAAAGTGCTCAATATCGCCGTAACGCCAATCATTATGACTTCTTTGTCAATGAGCTTAGGTCGTGAAGAGATCATGGAGCAATTGGGTAAAGTTAGAATCCATATGTGGGATGAAAATACGGAAGAGCAAATTCATCAAGGTGATATTGATTTAGGCATCAACTTTGGTCCTGCTGCCATTTCAGAACTAGAGTCTGAAGTCATTGGAACATCACTATCGACTTCAATCATAGCGAGACGAAATCACTCTATTTGGGATAGTAGTCATATTAGTCTAGATAATGTCGCTAACCATCATTTTTTAATTCTCGAAGGTAAGGGGTTTAATGATAAATTGGATCCATTTCAGATATTTTGCCGTCAGCTCGGAGTAGAGCTACCAAACGTTAGTAGAGTAAAGTCTATCGAAGAGTGGTTTTGTCACTTACTGACAATGAGAAGTATCAGCTTTATGAGTACAGCTGAGTCTAATGCGTTAGTAAACTTTACCGACCTTCGCGTGGAGAAATTACCTGCGTATGAAAGGCAAAAGCTGGTAGGTAACAGCCTTATACCTGAGTACAATTTGATTGAAAGAGGTTTGCCGTACAGACGTTATTGTGAAACAAGTCGCAAAATAATCCTCGATTCAGTTCTTGAGTTAGTTGTCCAATAATCAAGACATTCATCTTTAGTTAGACATTTAAAACGAAGAACTTAGTTCTTCGTTTTTTTAGGTTTTCATCTTTTTTGATGTTCTTTTTAGCGCTGAAAAACTGTAAAAGTCAGCCACCGCTTTCAATTAGTAATGTTCTTAAGACGGTTTCATTCTGTTTTGGATATGATCTAAATCAATGTTTTTTGAATGTATCACATTGATAGTAATCTGGATTTTAGATATAGAAATTACCAAAATCGAATTGTAAAATTTTGTAGTAAGCATCTTTCAATTCTAGTCACAAATGCAATACAAGAATAATACATCTAAAGAGGTATCTTTTATATTTAGGTTACTGCTAAAGCAGAATCAAATACCTAAAAATAAAGGGATACGATAATGAGAACATATAAAAAGTCGATACTCGCGGTTGCCTTAATGGCAGCTATCGGGTTAACCGGGTGTAGTGATGGTGATGATGGACAAGATGGCGCACCAGGCGAACCTGGTGCCCCTGGCGAACCGGGTGCTCCAGCGGGGAATGTTGTTGAAACCGTTAATTCTGCTGCAGATTTTATGCTGACATTAGCGCCTGAAGATATCGTGGTAGTAGGAACAGAAGATTTCTCGGTTAAATTCACTGTCACTGGAAAAAACAGTGCAGGTAAAGAATTACCATTTTCTGGCTTAGAAAAAATTGCGCTTTACGTGATGAATGAAGCGCCAAATACTACCGATACCGGCAGCCCATATTTTTGGCAAAGTCACGGACTTGAAAATGACTTTAGCTATAGCATGTATTGTAGCTTAACCGGAACTACAACATCTTGGGGCAATGAAGTCGATGCCTGTACATTAATCGAAGATACTGAAACCCCAGGTACTTATACTGGTACTTGGGAACATGATGGCAATGCGCCAATTGTACTTGCAAATGGCGATGCAAACCGTTTACATCGAGTAATGGTTCGTACATACGATATTACTGACGATGCCGGTAATGGAATTTCAGATAAGCTACTGACTAAGCCATTGGATTATATTCCTGCAACTGGCGAGCTTGCTGTATCAAACAAAGATTCGGTTTCAAATGCAGCGTGTATTCAGTGTCATAGTGCACTAGATGGTTTTGCTGAAGATGATATGCGAATTGGCAACATCGAAGCTCACCACAATTACCAAAAAGTTGAAAATTGTGTTGCCTGTCATAACCCGGCATATGCAGCTGATCAAAACGATCCAGAAAAAGGTTATAACCCGAACTGGAATGCCATGATCCATACTCTTCATGCAGGTCATCATTTAGATTTAGTCGGTGAAGCAAAAGAGATGTTTGCTGAGATCGGCTTCCCATCAGAATTGAACGAATGTACAGTTTGTCACGATAGCGGCACACAATGGAATGACAATGTATACGCTGAAGCTTGTGTGTCTTGTCATACGGATGTTGACTTCGAAACTGGCGATAATCACCGCGGTATCGTGCCAGAAAGTGATGCATCGTGTTCAGGTTGTCATGGCGCTGGTAGTTTGAGCCCAGTTGAAGCTCACGCAGTGGGTGCTCGTGGAACGTTAAAAGACGGTGTTGTATTTGATGTTATGTCTGCTGAAGTTGCAGCTGATCAATTAACTGTTGTTGTCGACGTAAAGATCAATGGCGAAACACCTGCAGATGGTACCGTTTTAGCCGATTATTTAGCTGCTGAAGGCTATGCTCATGCAATTATGATGGGTACTTTAGATGAAAATGGTGATTATGTTCGTGGTTTAAGCCTTGATACTAGTTCAGGTTTATTTGTTACTACTGGCGGTAAACTCACTTTATCTCAAGCTATTGATGCCAACTCTCTTGACGGAAAAACCTTATCAGTAAGTTCTGAGTTCAACATGTGTGGTGACATTGAGTCAGGTATGGTCATTGATAGAACGACTTTAGGCACAGATGAAGAGTGTGAAATCGCTATTCCAGCTAATATCGTGACTAAGTTCTTCATGTTTGACGATGTTGCAGCTGTCGGTGTTGAAACAGAAGAAAATTTACGCTTTGTGCCTTCTTCACTTGAAAACTTCACCATGCCAACACAAGCGATGAATGATCGCACTAGTGCTGATGAAGCTAAGTGTAATGCTTGTCATGACAACATGTCTCACATTAAAGCCCCTCGCCATGGTGTGACTGACTTTACTCAGTGTGCAGATTGTCACAACAATAACTATCCAGGTTCGTATCATGCCGATGTTTATAAGCAAGCTGGTACTGACGAAGATGGCGAACCTACATTTGAACTAGTTGAAGGTTTAGAGTACTACAACCGTGATTTAGCAACTGTAGCTCACCGTTTCCATAGTGGTATGTTTGCGGGTAGCACAGGCGGCGGTATCTACTTAGGTGAAGATGGTGAAACTTGGGTTAATTACCCTGCATCTAAAACTGACTGTCAAGCTTGTCATAAAGATGTCGATTCAAACGGTGATGACATGACCTTCTTTGCTGGTGACGGTGAATTAACGTCTGGACGCACTGCAATCGCTGAAAGTAATGATTACGGAGCTACTGTTAATTACATTTCTCCAGTAACAGAAGCTTGTCGTACTTGTCATGCTCACTCAGGTGCAGCAGCGTTAGCTCACTTTAAGAGTAATGGCGCGACAGTTTATGAAGATGGCGTTGAATCTGCCGCTGATGTACCAGTTGAGTCTTGTTCTACTTGTCACGCTGAAGGTAAAACTTACGGTGTTGATGTAATGCATTCTGGTGCAGCTCACTAGTCTTAAATGTTAAGTTGTAAAGTGAACATTTTTCTGTAGTCCTGCAAGATGCAGATAAATGTAAAAGGAGCCTTCTGGGCTCCTTTTTCTTTTGCTAAAACGATCATTAGTCAGTTCATTGCATCATCGTTTAACTAATGTTTGATAATGTGAACTTGAGCAATTATTCATCATTACAAGCTGACTTTACAAAGGCGTTTATTCATACAAAACCCCTTTAATTGTGAGTCAAGACAACCATTGTTTATAAATGTGACTTAAGCCTAACTGACGAGAAGTGATTATTTTCAGATTGTGAAGAGCACGCGTATTGTATTTTGTCAGTTGAATGTTTTAGGTCTGATACCAATTATTATTCACTCGAAATCATTCAGTCATTTGTATTTAAAGAGTTTTATATGTGTCAATTTCATATTGGCAATTAAAGCTGAGTTACGATTGTCCTGTAAAAATTGCTAATCATGGTCTTTTACTGCCAATTTGTCTGTTTTCGTTTGCTTCCTTACAATGCGCCGCAGTTTAATTAACTTATCTTAATGTTTGTGTTTATAGCGGGCTTTTATACCGGTTTGCCCATCAACGACCCCTACATTAAAACCTGCCCATACTCAGTGAGTATCATTTAGGAGCAAGCCATGTCGACACCGTTACCAGTATCTCAACCATTAGCTAACCCAGCACCCTTAGGTTTAATGGGATTTGGTATGACCACCATATTATTGAACATTCACAATGCGGGCTTTTTCCCGATTGATGCAATGATCCTTGCTATGGGGATATTTTATGGCGGTATTGGTCAAGTGATTGTTGGCATGATGTGTTTCAAGCGTGGTGACACATTTGGCACCACTGCATTTACTTCTTATGGTTTATTCTGGTTAACGTTAGTGGGCTTGTTAGTTATGCCTGAAATGGGCATTTCACAAGCAAGTCCTGCAAGCTTTATGGGGTGGTATTTAGGTTTGTGGGGCGTATTTACTGCGTTTATGTTCGTCGGTTCATTGCGTTACCCTCGTGCTAAGCAGGTGGTATTTGGTTCATTAACAATATTATTTTTCCTACTTGCAGCCCGTGATTTCACCGGTTCAGCACTAATAGGTACGATTGCAGGTTTTGAAGGCATTTTTTGTGGCGCAAGTGCAATTTATTTTGCCATGGCACAAGTATTAAACGCTGAATATGGCCGGGTGATTTTACCTGTTGGTGAGCTAAAGCAAGCTCAAGTTGTCTCTGTAGCAGACACTAACGAGACATTGAAAGCAGCTTAATTACGTTTTAATAGCTCGGTTCATAATAAAAAAGCTGACCTTTGGGTCAGCTTTTTTGTTTGGGTTTAACTCAGTTTATTAGCTTTGCTGCAGACGATACAACCACTTACCGTACAAGAAAATACCCAAAGCTGAGATAGTGCCAATAGCAGCAATGATGTACCACGCCATACCGATATTATGTGTGTTATACAATAATGTTGTTAGCTCTTGTGCAGGTTCACCAGTGTACGCGACTAGTGTACTAAAGGCTTCACCTTGAGGAATTGCTGCAACACTTGCTGCATCCATACCTCGTTCGCCTAACAGCTGCAAAGAGAAAATTTCTTTCGATGCATAGATTTCATATAGCTTAGGGCCGAAATAACCTTCCAGTGTCCAGCCTATCCCTTGCGGAAGCATTACAAAGCCTAAATACATGGCTTTTTTGCCCTCAGGGGCGATGTTACCCATAAACTCATTTTTCTTAGGGCTAATCATCATTTCGCCAAAAGAGAAAAGCGCAATGGCCAAAACAATCATCCAAGCTGCATTGGTAGCTCCTATCAATACAAATGCCAAAATACTCAATAAGCAACCACCTAACATAGCGGTGGTAATCCGATATTTCGCAGTAAGCGCAGCCACTAAGAAACAGGTGGTCATGATCATGCCGGCATTGAGGTTAAGCATTCCCTCTGGCATGACTTTTGTGCCTGTATTATCGAGTCCTAACCAAAACTGGAAGAAGCCATTAGAAGTACCTTCAGGGCCAAATAAAGAGGTCACAATCACGCTGGTATCAACCCACTCAGCAATATGAATCGGCAATACATCAAATAGGGCATTAAATAAGAACCAGAAGCCAGCAAACACTAACATGTAGTAAATGACCACAGGTTTTTTAAGTTCGTGTAAAGCATCACGCCACAGTGCTTCTTGTTTAATTTCGCCGCTTTTAATTTTGCGGTTGCGTTCAAGTCTTTCTTCTTTACCTGGCTCTTTATAAGCCAATAAAAACAAGAAATTGAATGAAATTATCGCTGCACAGGCATAAAACACGTTATCCCAGGATAGCTGGCGCATATGTACAGCGACTAACGGACCAAGGAAACCACCAATATTGACAACTTGATAAAATATCCCCCAAGCCATTGATGTATTCTGTCGTCCTGTAGATAAGACTAAGGTACCTTGAATACCTGGCTTAAATACCCCGGTACCCGCAGCGAGCAAAATTGCCCCTATCAAAAAACCATAAAAACTTGGAAACATAGCCATCACTAGATAGCCCATAATTTTGATTATGGTGGAAGCAAAGATGGTTTCTTTATAGCCGACGCGGTCAGAAATACCGCCGGTAAACACGGGAATGAAGGTTTGCATCATTGCCCATATCGCAATAATGACACCATAGTCGCTTAGGCTAATCCCTAAACCACCTTCAGAAACTGGTGTTTTAGCGTATAAACCCGCACTGGCTTTAACGCCATAGTAAGCGATACGCTCAACCAGCTCCATGCCGCCCACTATCCAAAATATATAGCTTAAGCTGGCAATGGACGCCCACATGCCTAGCTGTTTTACTTCACTTAGGTCGTTACCCGAGTGTGAACTTTCACTCATATGTCACCCTTTATTATGATTATTATTAACATAGGTCGGCTGACACTTTACCTAATTTGTAAGGAATTACCAAAGGAACGGTTACAGAAAGTTAGACTAGTTGTGATATTGGGATGTTTGGCAAACAAAATGAATAGAAAAACATCGAATTGGTCAAATTTTAATTTTGAGCGTCCGTTCTTCAATATACCCGTTAATCAGCAGTTCAGATGCCTTTTGGCGTCAAAGTAATGTGATTGATACTAATGAAATTGATAGCTGCAATAGAATATGTCCGAAATATTAAAAATACCAACGTGTAGCCAGTTGATATTGCTGTTCAGTTAACGTTGAAGGTAAATTCTGCTCAATGCGAGCAGGGCGTGTAGAATCAAGATAATTATACTCGGCTTGGATAAACCAATTTTTTAATAATCGATATTGATAAGATGCGGTCAGAGCTTGGCCTTTTTCATTATTGTCATCATCAGGCGTAAGATCATTATCAGTGACATCAAAATGTTCTACTCTCATTGTGAGACGGTGCTTATCCCAACGGCGACTTAACAGTAAAAAGGCTGATTGATACTCATTATTCACCACATCAACGGCCTGTGGTGATTGCATTAATGTATCCCCATTCATAAATTGACTGATAAGCTCAATTTTGTATGGAAGTCGAAATCTCATTCCAGCATGGTAAAACTGAGTTAACCAGGTATATTGGCCATTTTTGACAATGGTGGTATCGGCGTTGTTATCGTAGTAACCAAAAGAAAATTCACCTTTTCCTTTAATCTTCCATTTAGCATGTACGTGATAGCCAAAGCGATTATCTAGCTCAATAAAAGGGTCTGAATCTCTAGCTTGTTCATCAAGGCTGCCCCCATCAAGGCTTGGCATATTACTTAAGGGTAAAGTTTCGTGGCTAAGGGTTTGCCTAGAACTTATTGTCCAGCCATGCCAAGCTAGCATGGCTCCGACAGTATCATTATTTTGAAATATCGCTGCCGAAACTGAAAAGTCATGCTTAGAAGAGTGGAACTTTCCAAGACGTTCTAGAGTTAATTCAGCCCCAAGGTGGCGAAATTCTTCTCCTAGCCAGCTGTTAATAGCGGAGTAACTGAGCGTGTAAGGAGAAGACCAAGCAGTGGCAATATTTTCCAGTGAAATACTCGGGTACATTAAGCCTAATTTCGCATGTAATCTAAGCCCATTATCCATGGGCAGGCCTCGGTATTTGATAAAGGCTTCTGTCAGTCCTATACCATCGCGAGTTCCATCAATATATCCATTAGCGGTAACTTGAGCTGAAAGTGGGTTTTCCCAATCGACTTTATAGGTTAGTCCTGCTTGAGCTAATGATAATTGGTTGCCCTCATCGAAACGAAACTTTCCTAAACCGCCGTTAGCATAAGAATCTATCCCTTGTGTATGACTGAGCCTTGTATCGATAATAGCAGAAACGCTATGCTCAGCAGCTAAAGTGGTGTTGCTACATATAAGTAAAATCCAAATCCATTTTCTCATCCGTGAACCTTGTTGTTATTTTTACGGATTAATCGCTCACCTAGCTATAAGCTGATTGTGATAACCAAGTTGTTAGCGCCTTTGCTTCAATTGGCCTTGAGAGATAAAAACCTTGCCCCATTTCGCAGCCTCTTTGCGTTAGCCACTTTAGTGAACCTTCATCTTCAATCCCTTCCGCTACCACTTTTAATCCTAGGTTATGTGCGAGCTGCAGCGTGGAGCTAACAATAATTTGGTCATCTTCATTAACCATAAGGTTTTGTACGAAAGATTTATCAATTTTAAGTTCTTGAACAGGTAATTGCTTTAACTGAGCCAATGATGAATATCCCGTACCATAGTCATCGATAGAGAGTGTCAGCCCTTGTTGTCTGAGCTCTGTAAGTTGTTTTATTGCATACTCAGGATCGGCGACCACAGCATCTTCGGTGATCTCTAATGTTAAGGCATCTATTGGGACTTGTTTATCTTTAATGGCTTGTAACACGTAATGACAGAATTGGTCATCTTTTAAGTTTTCCGCTGAGATATTTACAGCAATTGACAGTTCAATCCCTTGTTCTTTCCATTGAAGGTATTGGCTGAGAGCCTGATCAATGACCCATCGAGTTAAGGCATTCATTTGTCCCATTTTTTCAGCAATTGGGATAAAGCTATCAGGTGGGATCATGCCCCTTACTGGATGTTGCCATCTAACCAAAGCTTCCACATGAGTGACTTTGTTGAGTTTTAGATTTAGTTTAGGCTGGTAGAATAACACTAGCTCATCATGTTCAATGGCAGGTTTTAAGTCATTGACTAATTGCAGCCTGTCTAGTGTATTAACATCAATTTGTTGATGGTAAATCTGCAGATGTAAACGGTTTTTCTTTGCATGCTGAAGTGCTGTATCAGCTTGCCGAAGTAGCGTTTCGAGATCGCTAGGGTAATGAACAAAGCTAACCCCAATAGTTGTTTGTAAATGCAGAGATATGTCTTGATAGCAATATTCAGCTTCAATAGATTTTTGAATATGGTTTATTGATTGAATGAGCTTTTTCTGATCGGAGTGTTCAATCGCGACAACAAATTCATCGCCATTAAGGCGACAAATAGAATCTATTTCGTTAAAGCTAGCCAGCCTAAGTCCCACTTCTTTAATGACCAAGTCACCAACAACATGGCCGAGTGTGCCGTTTATCTCTGTCATACGGCGGATATTTATCTGGCAGATAGCGATAGGGGACTTCGCCTCAAACCAAGCAGAAGTGATCCGTGTTAGCTCATTTTTGTTACCAAGGTTAGTTAACGGGTCGTGATATGCCTGAAAAGCTATTTTGTTTTCTCTGCTTAATATGGCTTGTTGCATCACAGTAAACTCTTCTGCGAGTTCTCGCATTTCTGCACTATTTCCCACTTCAACTTTGGAGTTGTAATTTCCTTTGGCAATATACTTCGCTTGTTTGATCAGTAATGTGAGTGGTTTAGTGACACCTCGGGCGATGATAAATGCTACGAATAGTGAAATGGGTAATATTATTAACAGCAGCAATAATTGCTGAAACCAGTATTCTTGGGACGATTGAAGGGCGTCATTACGGCTCAGGAACATGAAAGCATGAAGTTGAGCTTGGTTGGCGCCGTTGAGTTCTACTTTACCTAATGCAGATTGCCATAAAATGTAGTCGTCATGAAGGTGATTATGTTGAATGAAATTATCAATTGCTTGGTTAGCATCTATAGAATAAGTGTTGCTTGATAAGCTGATTAGTTGATTTTTTTGCTGCTCTTTAGCCAGTATAAATCCGGTGTTTAAGCCTGTTTGATTAGATATTGACTGAGCTAATTCATCCCCAATAATAAAGCCAAAACCGACCCAACCAATGATATTTGATGCACCACTGGTTAAAGGTGAAAAACGTAATTGGTAGATATAGTTATCTAAAGAATACAGTGGACTTATCACTTCAAATTCTGTCGCTAGAGGCGTACGAAACTGCTTACCTTGTTCGGGGCCTACTTTGACTTTGCCCTTGTTTGCACCATCTGGGGTTGTTAATAACTGGCCTATAATATTGCCCTGTTTATCGACTGCAATGGCTAAGTCTGCATTAATCCGCTTGCGATGATTGTTTAAGGCAACTAAAAAGCTTCGCCTATCATCATCAATAAAGACTTCTTTTAAACCAAAATCTTTTGCTGCTGTTTCGGCAAATGCCGTTAAGTAATAATTACGATTATCGTATTCTGATTTAAATACTAACTCGGCAATTGAAAGCTGGCTTTCGAGTTGTTGCTGTTCAAGACGTTTATTGGCGAAATAAGTCAAAGCAAAGGAAATTGCCTGAACAGCAATGAGTAACAACATGAAAAAGGCGAATATTCTGGTTTGGATACTGCTAAAGAATTTAAGCATTAATAACCTTCCAAGAATTCGAAGTCATCTAAACTTTGTTGTGTAGGGATTTCATCCATTGACGCATTAACTTGAATCGTCAATGTTTCAAGTAAAGGCGTAGTGACAGTTTGGCTATAAGTATTATTGTTAGTTTGTAGCTGTGGGTGCCAAATGTCTAGGCGATATTGAACTTCCGGTATGCTATTAAATTCAACCATACCTAGGTTATTTGTCACGCCAAAAAATGGTGTATCAACCACAAGAACATGCCCACTCATCCAGTCATGAATATTGCAGCCCATAGAAATATGTCCTGCCTGATCGAAAACAAGATCTTTCTGAGAGCTATCTTTACGTAATTTAAAAGAAAAGCGTTTTGGTCCAGATGCTGAATAGATATGGTGGGTAATGTCATCGTCATTAACAAACTTTAGCTGATAACCTTTTTGCATCACGGTGATATAGGGGCTGAACTGTTTATTTTCTTGATGAACTTCAACAGGTTTTTTAACCGGCATTTTCAGCTGTTGCTGCTTATATTCTTCATTTGTGGGTGTGAGATATACAACCATATTAGACATGGGGGTATTATTTGAATCAATGACCATAAAGTTATTACTGAGGACTGGTGAGCTTAAGAGGGGAAAGACTATTCCAGCTATGAGTCTGTATTTTACCTTTGCATGTTTGATCACATTTACCTCTAGTATTTTATTAGCTGGATGCCCTAAGTCGTGCTAAGTCCCGACTCTATCGTTTAAAACAATCATGCTGTGCTTAAGTTGTTGTCTTTAGTAAGATAGAAGGTGGTTAAAATAATAAGAACGTGGCTAAGCAAAAAATATTTCAAAAAGGCGCTAAATTCCCTAACTCTTTTAAATATAGTAAAAAAAAAAGCAAAACCGAAGTTTTGCTTTAATAAATATTTATTATGTACACAAGTGGTTTTTGACTCTTTGGTCAAGGTCAGCTTCTAACCACAACATTTCTTATATTTTTTACCGCTGCCACAGGTGCATGGGTCATTACGGTTAATCTTAGCTTCCGCTGTAACCGCTGTGGGTTTATTTAATATACCTTCCAATTGCAAGATATCTTCCGCGACATCAGAGTTAACGGTTATGTTTGCAAGCAATTTACGTTGCTCAACCATTTGCTGAACTTCTTGCATGCGGGTTTCTGTTTGCACGCTTAATACTAACGGGTTTGCTTCAGTGCCTATTTTGGCTTGGCGCTTGGTATTGTAGCCACTTTGACCGTAAGCAGGTTTTGGCGTTTGACGGCCTTTAAAGAAAAATTTATCTGACATAATTGTACCTGCCCATCATTTAATATTAAGAGATTAAAACGGTTTTAATAACGGCAGTCATGCTGTTTATAGCAACACCAGTCATACCATTAGTGAAAAATCTAACTAGAGGCGAAGCTTATACAGGAATTAGGTTCATTTGACTAATTAAATGGCGAATAAATGCTGAATATTAGGTATCTGTGCTGAAATTGCGACGATTGATTTCAGATGCTGGTGATTGGTGTGGACGATTGATGATTTCGAAGTTGCTCATTTTATAATTAAATTCAATTGATAGTGAGTTTCTATTGATAGTTTACTTCGATGGTATACGACAAGGTTTGATGGCCACTGGCTTGCTCGTTTAATACATCGACCTTTCCACCGACTTCGAACATGGTGCTTTGCTGGGTTAATTGAAATGTTTGTTGCTGACTACCGTTAGGTAAAATAGGCGTAAATAAAATATCATCGCCGCTGTTAGCATAAACAATCACTTCAACATTGGATTGTTCATTACCAGTGAGCATGAACTGCCCCAGTTGATTATCAGAAGCAATACAACCATTACCTTGTCTCTGATGCTGGTCTAACTGACAATACACGCTCATTTGATTGGTAATATTACCTAAATTTAGTTCTTGAGTTTGTTCTATGGCGACAGGCGCAACGAGGGTGAAATTTGCTTGGGCAATGGCTGTTGCGAGCATAAAAAGTGACATCAGCAATTCCCTATTAGTGATTTTAATTTAATTCATCATATAGAGTGTAATAGCTGGTGGATTTATAAACAGTGTTATTGATTGATTATTACTATCTGGCAATCGTTTGTGTGGGAAAGGTCACATATTCACCAGGCGCTAAGGTTACGGTTTCTGATTGTAATTGGTTATTAATTTCTATTTGGTACTCGCCAGGTATTAGTTGCTCAAAAATAAATACTCCATCATATTCCACCCGAGCATGATACTTTGTTTTATCGGCATGAATTAGGGTAATAGAGACACCTTTAGCGGCAACGTTGTTTTCATAATAAACCTCCCCATCAAGTTCAGCGGTAAATAGAACAGGAAATAGTACTTCGGCCACATTACCTGGGTGCGCTTCGATCATCAAAATACTATTGAGTGGTAATAGAAAAGGGTCAGGCAGTGAGCGCTCATTGAGAACTAATTTATGGGGTCTTGAGGTTTGAATATGGGTAATTAATAATTGACCGTTATCGTCAGTTTCATTATCTGAGTTGGTGTGACCAGAAAACCTTAATCCTGCCATCGGTAATTCATTGTCATCAAATTGGCCATTATTGTTGTCGTCTTGAAAAGCGACAATTTTAACACTGCCAGTGTTTAAATGACTGACTCGATCTAGCAACCAAGTATTATCTGCCGAAATAAATAACGCTGAACTGCTCCATTTAAATTGCGCAAACCAATCACCTTCAGAGTCATTTTCTACGGTCAGTCTTAAGGTGCTAGAATCGAGGAAATAGGATAGTGAGTTTCTGAACGTGACTTCGGCCTCTGCTAAAGGTTGATAGCGCACTTCAAACTGGTAGTTACTTCTATCTGAAAAGGAAGTGCTCACATTAGAGACTAACTGAGTTAGCTCTGTAGTGGGCAATAAGGCGATATCTGCGTAGCTACGCAAGTACCAGTCATCAACCCGTCCCGAAAGAGCCAATCTATTGGCCCACTTTTCATTTTCGGCACTATTTTGCCAGCTGAGTTCATTGCTTAAGGATAGATGCTGCAACTGCCCTGCAATCGTCGTTGCAAGATAGAGGCTATCATTAGCAACATTTTGGTCCTGCCAACGGCCATTGACTCCCCAGCTCATATTGGTGTCGCTGATGTTGCCACTGAGGTTTATATTCGCGCGTTGTTTTAGGCGATTATTTTCATTGTCCCAAGACTCAAAATTATCATACTGTGCCCATTCCGCCTGCCAATCCACCAAACTATTACTGCCTTGGGCGATAATATTGGCAGCCGATCCTGTATCGTTTCCAGTTAGATTAATTTGCCAGACACTGTTATCAGTCAGAAAATTTACAGAGACTGTAGGACTAAACAGCCACTTATCTTGTGATATTTGTTGTTCAATTATTGCCACACCAGCACTGAAGTTATCAGTCACAGCCCAGTTTGCGCTGGCATAGACTTGTTGAAGATCATCTTGTTCTCGCTGCATGACACCGAAATTCATCCCGAAACTATTAGCTTGCATTTGAGAAGGGTCTAATAACTTACTGAAAGATTCTGTACGGGTTTCACCATTGGGACCAAAGAAGCGCAGTTGATATTGATTTAAACCAATATAGTAAGGCACTTGTTCAAATCGGTATTGGCCATTATCTGTCACTCTTTGAACTGAGATTAATCCACCATTTCGATACAGTTCAACATCCCAGCCAGGTTCAAGTTCACCATCGACAACAAGGTAACGAATATCATCGATAAAGCTATCTCCCGCATTGATAATAACTCCATCGCCGGAGCTCGCACTGGAAACTAGCGCTAAATTATGGGAATCAATACTGCCTAAACGATAGTAATTAACCCAAGTATCGGCCATTTCTTTCTCGATATAGGCGTTGAGGGATTCACCATATTCTGACCACGAATACCCTGCATATGCACTGTGACCGAGGATATCGGTTCTAGCTTGTATAAAGCCATCAAAACGGACTCTATCAGTGTCAGTTTGTTTGCGTTGAGAAACGCCTAAATCTGCATGTACGGCTAAATCGCCTATATTGGCATAACCCGTATCAATGTGGCGTTGGTTAATTGGAACGTTGGCTTTTTTCTGATCATTGAATTGCTGAAACCGTTTTTGACGGGCGATTAACTGGCTCAACGGAATCAAGCTATTTTCGGTGATATTGATCAGTTGCCTTGCATTATCAAATGTAATTTCAAGCCCCAACATTTGTTTTACGACTGAAAGTTCCAAGTACATATCCCAGTCATCTTTAAATACTGAAATTGGGCTGTGATTACACTGACTATTTTGCGCGATATAACGCATTAAACCTTGGCTTGCATCAATACTGTTATCGGATGATAAGTACCAGCCTGTCAGCGTGAGAGGCGCTATTTCAACTTGTAATGGCAGCATTAAGTTGTCTGCAAGAAACTGCATGGGTAAATAGATTAAGCCGTTAGCTTGATAAATAAACATCTCATCACTTAGCCGTTCTGAACCATAGTTAAATTGGGTAACAAGAAACTGCTCTTCATTGGTCGTTGATTCAGTGTAAGTGCGGTTAATAATATTTGAGCAGGTTTCAAACGAGTTAGTTTCAGCGATGTTGGCGCTAGATTTCACTTTAGTGGTGATGTCTTTGGGAGCCACTTTATCTACTATGGGATTCGTCGTTGCTGATAGGGTGAGAATATTAGGATCTTGAGCAACATGGTGCTTTTTATTGGACATTGATTCAGTTATCACTTCAAGAGTTGATTGAGATGATATCTGTGGTTTGGCTTGAGCCTTTTCTATGAAAGGTGCAGCCACAGGTGTAGTTACAGACTTATGCTTGGAGTTAGAGTTAACGGAACTGATTTTTTGTTGCGGTAAATTTGATTCAGTCTGAGTTTTAATGATTGTTTTGGGAATCTCTGACTTACGGAAAATATGATCTGAAGAGCTCTTTGGTACAACTTCTTTAACTGTTTCATTTATATGCGCAGTTTGATTTGGCAAGGCTGCACTGGCTAAATCAGGTGTTGGTGGATGCTCACTGGCGGTATCGTGAATAGAGGCAGTATCGTTAATATAGGCAGTATTGTTAATATAGGGAGTATCTTGCTGTGCAGGGATACTTTTTAATGTGGCTAAAAAAGTGTCAGAATCAGTTTTCCAGGGCATTGATGACTCAAGCCCAGGGTTCACCAGTTCGATATAAAGTAGCAGTAAGACTATGGCAAAGGTGTACTTTAGTAATCGATTTACATGCTGTAATAGCATTTATTCTAGTTAATTATCTATCTATATGCTGCCTTTAAAGTACTAGAGTGTTATTTTCTGTTCGACAGTTTGTGGCATAAATAATCCGTCATTTTCAACGTATTTAATGACTAAATCAGTGCCAGGTTTAATCTTGTTATTAAGGGTAACCGTAAACGCTCGATGGGTCATCTCAGTATAAATCGCCGCATTTTTTGAGCTACCGATCAATTTATCACTCTTGGCATCAAATACTTCAATATCACCATAACTACTGCGCTCACCTTGGCGGGCAATAGACACAATAAGCTGTTGCTGTCCTTCAATATCGGATATTTGATGATTAGCGATATTAAGCTGAGCGGTTAATTCACCAACTCGCATAATGACAGGAATAGCGATGCGTAAATAAGCTGTCACAGATAAGCTTAAACTATCGGTTTTATCGGTAGTTTGCTCGCTACTAGTAGGCGCGAGGGGAATTTGATGGAAGACGATATAACTGCGATATTCACCCTGTTTAATGTCTTTTGGCGGTCTCACTGCCAATCTCACTCGCGTGCCTTGTTCAGGTGTTAAGCTCACTCTTCTTGGGGAATAACGGGTAAAGCTTGCAAGTGATGTGGTGCTCGTTTCAGAGTCTATGATTTCAAATTCACCAGAAGGTAATAACTGTTTGTCTTCAAGATATATTTCATATCGTGATGTTTGGTTGCTCTTGTTTACTAAAGAAAATACCGCGCTTTTATCTCGTTTGTTATCGAGTTCAACACGGGTAGGTGTCACAAGAAGATTGGCATGTGCGAAAGAGAGGAGGTTAATCACAATTGTGATCAGTAATATAATTTTAAATTTCATGATGTTGCCCAGCTAAATTTACATGCAATAGTCTGCAATTATTATAATTTTGTCGTTAGCTTACTTCGAGCTTACTTGAATCTAGATTAACGTATTATTTAAAAATTAATATAGCGCTTTATTGTTAAAGATTGAGATTAGATCAAAATCTCGCGGCGATCCATTCTGAATCTACACCGCGAAATTTTACTCACGACTAATCCGTGTTACTCAATAAAGAGGTAATGATGAGATTAGTAAGTAACTGAAAGTGTGTAACTTAATCCGTGGGTTCCAGGAGTTGCTGTAGCCGCAACGATATCTAACGTTCCACCAACATCAACAGCTAAAGTATTACTTGCAACAGTACCAGTTGCACTAGCAAGTGTTGGAGTGAATGTAACACCTGGAACTGAGGTATCTGCGGCTGAAAGAGAAAGGTTAACGGTTCCGTCAGCAGCGGTTACAGTGAAAAGACCTGTATTAGCTGTTGCGCCGCCAGCAACACAAGCTGCACCAGTTACAGCATCTGAATAATCTAAAGCACATTGGCCATCAGCAGCGATAGATACATCACCAAATTCCATTTCTTCAGTTTCAGAAACAGTAATAGGGTACACAAGTTGGAAGTTAGCTGTACCAGTAGCATCTTCTGCACCAGCTTGAGTTGAAAGTAGAAGGGTTGATGCGATAAGTGTAGATAATAGTAATTTATGAGTCATTTTAGTGTTCCAAGGTAATAATATTATAGTTTTAGTATGCCCGCATTTTTTGTATGGGTTATTGTCTCTTGTAAACAAGGACTTATTTACTTGGGCAAAATAAAAGTAACAGCATTGAAGTATTTTGCAACACTATTGTTACACTTGTAACCGAGAATTCTGTTATCGCTAAATCTTCTAAGGTATAACGGATTGAGATTAAAGTTTTCTAATTCATTAGTATTAGATACTGGAAAAATGAATAAGTTACTGAAAATACATATGATCGCTATCTATAAGATTTAAAGACTCTTATTCTCAATTTTGTTGCTTTAGTAGTAATCAAGGTCAGTACTGGGTTTGTGGCGGGCTGACTGCAGTGATTAATAAGTGTTTGACTGCTTGTTAAATGTACAGCTAGTTTTGGTTTGAGTCATAAAGTTAGTCGGGAAAGGCTCGATTGGATCGCTTGCTGATCGTTTCTGTGTTGTTGACCTTTTGTAACACCGATGCAATGATGTCATTCAAATACGAGGGATATTGGTCATTAATAACTGCTAATTTTGAAGCTTTAAGCTATTTGTTGATTATTAATTGGTATTTTTGTGTGTTATTTAATTAACTAACTAATAATAAGAATAATTTTATATGCAA
>NZ_MCUF01000097.1:0-371 GCF_002873615.1 Shewanella sp. 10N.286.51.B7 | reverse complement strand
AATAAACCCAGTGTAGATGCGTTCAAGACCTTCGAAAACATGGCGAAGTTTCACAGTGTGAAACGCTCTGAGCGAGAGGCATGGATGCCGAACTGGCCGTTTAACATGGATGTTATTTGTTTTCGCAGAGCCCACAGGGGTGTGTTTACGGCGTGTCTTGGATGTATCTGCACAAAAGCCTGCGGCAGGCAATGGATTAGATTGAAGTGATGGTCTTAAGTCATTGAGCCAATATAGATGAAGTGCAACACATAAACGGGTAACTCGTTTATGCCCCAAAACGATTTAGCAGCTTTAGTCAGCTAATGATTTCTAGATTTGAATAGAATCTAAATCAACGTCTAAACCAAGGTCGTGGCGCTTCGCCCACA
>NZ_MCUF01000096.1:0-2399 GCF_002873615.1 Shewanella sp. 10N.286.51.B7 | reverse complement strand
AAATAGGCGTTTCTTCCATCGCGTTTGGTTCTATCTACTCCCTCGGCTAGACTAAAATATCACTTCTTTTTACTAAAAAATCGTCTACCGCAGGTCAAGAACGCCCTAATAATGGGCAAAAAATTGTTGGCTAAAATGTTGAGGAACGAAAACAGCCAACTGTTTTTTGTCCTTATTAATTAGCTTGTTATATTCACTTTACGTCTAAATCAAAGACAACACTAACTGAAGCTGAAAATACAATATTTTCTTGCAAGTATTTACCGGGACTTGAAGGTTTATTCATTCGTGAGCCTGTTACTTCAATACGTTCAATATCGCTATTTGCCCCGTATCTATTACGCTTATTATTTGAAGTTGAATTTATGCTATAAATTTTACCTAGCTTTGCATCAAAAGCATTAGCCAACGAACTACCTTTTTCTTTAGCATTCTTCACCGCTAATGCGTTAACTTCATCTTTTAGTTTATCTGCTTGTGATGCTTTTAATTCTATATTACGAATTTCATCAATTTGAACACTAAGTGCAAAATCCATAAATGCGTTTAAGTTTTTAAGATCGTTTAAAGTAACTTTTAAATTACGGTTAGCGGTGTACCCATCTAATTCTCTTTTATCATTGTTTGAGTATGAATAATTAGGTTGTGTAGAAATATTTGAAGCCGAAACGTTGTCTTCATCAATTTTAAATTTGGCTAAGCCGTCTAAGAAGTTGTTAACTCTATCATCTACGTCTTTTTTGGCGTCAGCACTTTTAGTTTTAAAGCTTTCAACTTCTAGGTGTATTACAGCAATATCAGGTTTAGCTTTTAATTGCGCAGTTCCAACAACTGAAATATGGCGATTATTAGGTAAACTACTATTTGAATAAGAAAAAGAAGAAAAGACCAGTAAGGCAAACATGCTTAGATATTTCATAGAACCTCCTTGTGAATATAACGCCTAAATCAGGTGCGCCGTAGGCGTCACCTGAATTTACTTGTTAAATGGCTGTGCAATATGTTCGTTGGAAAGATTTATGCTGCACTGAATTATTTTCGTACTTTTTACTATTTTCCCTAAGCTACCGAGCGAGAGTATTGCTAATCTTTTTGAGAAGTCTAATAAGGTGTCTGCGTAATCAATAGAATATTTTCTTCTCATTTCGCCATTACTAAATTGATATTTAAATTGTTGAGTGCCTGAGTGAGTTAAACTATTTAAACCCTTCCAGTGATTATTTTTAAAGTCACTCAAAGATCCATTCAAGTGAGGCATTTCATTTTCGATATCAGAAATCATTTCTTGAAACCGAATATCACATTTAGGCTTTATTCTTGATTTAACACTGTCTTTTTTGTACTGCTGAACTTGTTTTTCTGTAGCACATGCAAATAACCACACTCCTCTAACATGAGCTTCAAATAATACGCGTAATAAAGCAGATGCAGGGGTCAAGTGACCTAGCTGAACAAGATCAAATATTGCTCGTTGATTATCAAAAACAACATCATGGAGCATAACACTTAATAACACGCGATCAGAACCTTCGACTTTCATCCCGTCAAGTACTTCCGAAATCTTGGTTCCTATTATATTTTCCATAATTTCCTATAACTCAGATGTATGGAGCCATTTAACAGCTTATTAGCGAGAATTCCGATAAACACCCTAGGCCACTTACCAAAACTCAACCACTTTTTAGCTTGATTTATTAATAATTTTAATAACTTAACAGCCAGCATAATTTAAATCAATCGACTAAATAGTGGATAAAACCGAGAATTGAGATAACCGAGAATTAATTTGGGTCGTTATGTAAACTTCCTCTGTGATAAAATAGTTATTTTTCAATGGTATATATTTGTTCGGATGGTAAATCCGAGAATTTTTGCTTTTACATAACGAGAAGCAAGTGCTGTCAATTGCTGCTTTTTAATTATAACTGTATATCCATACAGTCATATAAGGCTAACAAACTTTGGGTAAAAACGTTTTACCAGCACCAACTTTATACTTAATTTATATTGGCTCTTTTTCAGTAGTCCATTACTACAATTTAACCCATTGCCTGCCGCTGGGATGTTCAGGATGAACGGAATGTCGCGATCACATGGATGTGAAAAAGCGGCCTTTTGTGCAAGCTCGACTGTGACACGCAGCAAGCTCGTCCCTGAAAGCTCGGCCATGACAAATAACATCCATGTTAAACGGCCAGTTCGGCATCCATGCCTCTCGCTCAGAGCGTTTCACACAGTGAAACTTCGCCATGTCATGGACGGTCACTGCTGTGCTTACACCCGAATTTTCATCTCTTCGAATTAACTGTATTTGTGTCAATTTAAAAAACTAAAATATCTAGTTCTAAATTAGCTAGAAGATTCAATTTGAATTGAGGAAAGTAAGAAAATCGCGTGAG
>NZ_MCUF01000095.1:2446-3405 GCF_002873615.1 Shewanella sp. 10N.286.51.B7 | reverse complement strand
GGCACTGGCACTGGCACTGATAAAACGCCTACAAGCATTGCAAGTCAACAACAAATACCGCAATTAAAAGAAGATAATGTTATTAGCAGCGCATCAGGACAGATGCATGTAAAAGGTTCTGATACCGAACATATTTCTTGGTCAGTTGACACCGCTCAAGGGCAATATGGACATATCGTCATTGATCCTGTCACAGGTCAATGGCAATACTTACTGGATAACAGTAATAGTCAAACGAATGCACTTTCAGAAGGCGAGCAACAATCGGAACAATTCATCATTACAGCAACTGATAACAATGGCCACAAAGCCTCTAGCATCATTGCAGTAGAAGTTGAAGGAAGTAATGATTTACCGACTATTTCAGGTATGCATAATGCGACTATCAACAGCGCTGGTAACATTGATAACGTAAGTGGGACATTAACAAGTTCTGATCCTGATCATCATGACCAAAGTGTATGGAACGTTGAGCAGCCCAATGGCAAGTTTGGTCAATTATCAATTAACCCTGATACAGGCGAATGGCAATATCACCTCGATAACCAATCAAGTTCGACCTTAGGACTACATTCAGGGCAACAAGCAAGTGAATCTTTTACAGTAACAGCTACTGATAGTTCAGGAACGCCAGTTTCAAAAGAAGTCACTATTGTTGTTATTGGTAAAAATGAAGCCGCTGTCATTTCTGGCGTATCTACAGGTAGCATTACCGAAGATAAAAACCTAGTAACGCAACATTTATCAGTGACAGGACAATTATCTGTTACTGACACAGATACAGGTGAAAGTCATTTCCAAGCATCATCTTTACAAGGGCAATTTGGTCATCTAGTTATTAACGAATTGGGTCATTGGACTTATACAGCCGACAATACCCAAACCGTCATTCAAGAGCTCAAAACTGGCGAATCACTTACCGACACTTTATTAGTTCACTCAGTCGATGGCACTGAGCA
>NZ_MCUF01000095.1:0-1680 GCF_002873615.1 Shewanella sp. 10N.286.51.B7 | reverse complement strand
AGTCGATGGCACTGAGCAGAGAGTTACCGTTACCATCAATGGCACCGACGATAAAGCAGTGATCGGTAACATTATTTCCTCTACAGACAACGCCTTTAATTTAACAGCCCCAACACCTGAGGGAGAAACATTCGCTTCTCTCAAAGAAGACTTCAACGTCATACAAGGCGAGTTGCACGCAGAAGGTCAACTATCAATTTCAGATTTAGATAAAGACCAAGCTCACTTCCAAACTGATGTTTTACAAGGTCAGTTCGGCACTCTGTCGATCAATAACCTAGGCAGCTGGACTTATACTGCAGACAATTCACAACAGACTATTCAAGGTCTGAAAACGGGTGAGTCGCTTACTGATACGCTAGTCGTTCACAGCGTCGATGGCACCGAGCAGAAAATTACAGTGACCATTAACGGTACTGAAGATAAGGCGGTTATTGGCGGTATAGCTACAGCCAATCTGACCGAAGATAAAGACCTTCATCAAGGACTGCTGCATGTCGATGGTGCCCTCACTGTTACAGATTTAGATAACGGCCAAGCTCAGTTTTCAGCAGAATCTTTACAAGGTCAGTTCGGTATTCTATCAATCAATGAATTAGGTCACTGGACCTACACCGCTGACAATTCTCAGACAGCGATTCAAGGCCTTAAAACAGGTGAGTCAGTTACTGATACAGTGTTAGTTCATAGCGTTGACGGCACTGAGCAAAAAATCACTGTGACCATTAACGGCACGGATGATAAAGCGGTGATTGCGGGTACAAGTTCAGCACAGTTAACCGAAGACAAAGACGTTCATCAAGGCCAACTTCATGTCGATGGCGCACTCTCTGTTACCGATGTAGATAATGGGCAAAATCAATTTCAGGCCACTGTGCAGCAAGGTCAATTTGGTAGCTTATCCATTAATGATTTAGGTCATTGGACTTACACGGCTGACAATACCCAACAGGCTATTCAAGGGCTGAAAACCGGCGAGTCACTCACCGATACTTTATTAGTTCATTCGGTCGATGGCACAGAACAAAAAATCTCTGTGACCATTAATGGCACTGATGATAAAGCAGTGATTGCTGGAACCAGTACGGCACAATTAACCGAAGATAAAGACGTCCATCAAGGACAACTTCATGTCGATGGCGCATTAACCGTTACTGATGTTGATAACGGACAAAACCAATTTCAAGCCACTGTGCAACAAGGTCAATTTGGTGCGCTTTCTTTGAACGAACTAGGTCATTGGACCTACACAGCTGATAACTCTCAATCTGCCATCCAAGGGCTGAAAACGGGCGAGTCGCTTACTGATACGCTAGTCGTTCACAGCGTCGATGGCACCGAGAAAAAAGTCACTGTGACCATCAACGGCACTGATGATAAAGCGGTTATTGGCGGTACTTCAACCGCTTCATTGACCGAAGATAAAGACGTCCATCAAGGACAACTTCATGTCGATGGCGCATTAACCGTTACTGATGTTGATAATGGTCAAAACCAATTCCAGGCCACTGTGCAGCAAGGTCAATTTGGTTCGCTTTCTTTGAACGAACTAGGTCATTGGACCTATACTGCTGACAATTCTCAATCTGCCATCCAAGGGCTGAAAACGGGCGAATCACTCACCGATACTTTAATCGTTCACAGCGTTGATGGAACCGAACAAAAAGTTACAGTAACCAT
>NZ_MCUF01000094.1:0-11820 GCF_002873615.1 Shewanella sp. 10N.286.51.B7 | reverse complement strand
AAAAATATCTCAATATTAAAATTAGCAAAATTATTAAGATCAACCTCACAGAAAAATATCCTCAACATAGATAACCTTCAGTTGCTTCTTATTTAAGTGATGATATAAGTCACTAGAAACAAGTCGTTTAAAGACAACAAAACGTCTAATTAATATTGATATAACTTTCTCATTAACAAAATAGATTTAACTGATATTAATTATTAAACCCTCCACACAATATATAGGTAATAATATGATTCCAGAGATTGGGCATTTACTGTTAATAATAGCCGCTGCGTTATCATTATTATTAGCCGTTATTCCTATGGTGGGTTTATATAAGCGTAATGCTTATTTAATTAGCTATTATCGCCCTATCAGTAATATGATGATTAGTGCTTTTTTAGGTGCGATTATTTGTTTAGCTATTAGCTTTATTAGCAATGATTTTTCAGTAGCCTATGTCGCTGATCACTCTAATACTCAGTTAGCCACTTTCTATAAAGTCGCTGCTATCTGGGGCAGCCACGAAGGCTCAATGTTATTTTGGGTGAGTGCTATCGCGTTATGGACGGTTATTATTGCCAATACTCATAACAATGAAGCTGATCATGCTTTCTTTATCCGAACAATTTCAGTGCTAGCAGTTGTTATCTGTGGCTTTAGTTTATTCATCATTTTCACCTCAAACCCATTTGTTAGGTTATTACCCAACTTCCCTATCGAAGGTCGAGACCTCAACCCTATCTTGCAAAACATCGGCTTAATTATTCATCCACCGTTATTATTTCTAGGTTACGTTGGTCTCACGGTGTGCTTCGCTGCGGCAGTTGCTGCACTCATGGGAAAACAATTCACACAACAGCATGCGCGCTATTTACGTCCTTGGGCTATTTTGGCGTGGGTTTTCTTAACAGGGGGTAATGCGTTTGGTTCTTGGTGGGCATATAACGAACTAGGCTGGGGTGGTTGGTGGTTTTGGGACCCGGTTGAAAATGCCTCTTTTATTCCTTGGCTAGTTGCCACTGCATTAGTCCACTCAGTGGTGATGACTGGACGCTTCGGACAATGTAAAAAGCTCACCTTGTTTCTGGCTATTTTAGCATTCTCATTAAGCTTACTGGGCACTTTTATCGTACGTTCAGGTGTGGTGCAATCTGTTCATGCATTTGCTGCAGATCCAACTCGTGGTATGTCAATACTGCTATTATTGGTACTATTTTCTGGTAGCGCCTTAGCACTTTTTGCCACTCGGGCTCAATATATACAATCTACCGATAAGTTTGCCTTAATTTCACGCAATAGCTTGATATTAATCGGCAACTTGTTACTGGTTATTGCAGCTTTATCGGTACTACTAGGTAGTTATTATCCGATTATTTACCGAGTTATTACTGGCGTCACCATCTCTGTAGGCGCTCCTTATTTCAACAGTATTTTTGTCCCTATCCTGGTACTACTCAGCTTATTAATGGGGCTAGCCCCTCTACTGCGTTGGCAACAAGATAGCGCTAAGAATCTGAAAGTGCCTGCGTTTTTGCTAGGTATCTCAATCGTATTAGCAGCAATCATCAACAACTCATTTGAACAAGCAAATGCTTGGTTCTTCATTGGATTAATGTCGGTAACTTGGTTAGTGCTCACATTGATCATTGCCATGATCCAGCATCAACTTCATACCAATTCAATAACTCAGACTCGTCGATTTTATGCTATGTGTGTCGCTCATCTTGGTGTCGCAGTGGCTATTTTTGCAGGCTCTGTTGTATCAAACCTTGAGCAAGAAGAAGTGTTGAGCATGGGCCCTAATCAAGGGCGAACACTAGCAGGTTATACCTTCGTATTTGAAAACACCCAGCAAGTTTCAACCAACAGTTACGATGCGCTACAAGCCAACATTCGTATTATGGATGAGGAAGAAACGACGGTAGGTTATGCCTACCCGCAACGTCAAACCTTTAAAACTAACGGCATGCAGATGTCTGCAGCAGGAGTCTATTCAACCTTAGGTAAAGATTTATATGTCTCAATGGGCAACCAGCTCAACGACACAGAGTATTTAGTGCGTATCAGTTACAAACCTATGGTGAATTGGTTATGGATTGGCGCAATCTTGATGATGTTAGCAGGCGTATGGGTTGTCATAGCTTGCCGTGACAGCACTGCATCAAAACACTCACCATGTCGCACTAATGATCAGAAAACATCTCGACTAGAGGAGGCAACCTCATGACCCCATTCTATCGAATGCTCCACCGCATGTTCAGCCCTATTTCAGTGGCCATATTAACCGTGTTATTGATATTTAGCGTGCAAAATGTCACGGCTTCTGAGGCATTATCCCACCGAAATTATTCTGCTGATGAAAAACGTCAACTTGGTTTTGAAATTGCCCAAGAACTGCGCTGCCCAGCATCTGATAATCGCAGTTTATTTGATTCGGAAACCCAAATAGCAAACGAGCTTAAAGGGCACATATTTCAAAAACTCGATCAGGGTCAATCCAAACAAGAAATCATTGATTTTATGGTAGCCCGTTTCGGCGAACGAATCCGCTATCAACCTAGCCTGCACTCAGGCACGTTAGCTTTATGGCTCATCCCAATTGGGTTGTTTTTTTTCACAATAATCGGTGGTATCGCTTGGATTATTAAACAACCCCAAACGCCAATTAAACTCCATTTAAACGAGAATGAATATGAATAAATTAATGCCAATCACGTTACTGCTTTTAACTGGCTGCGTTACTTTTAATGCTGCTGCAAAGCCTGTGAATGTGAAAGTCTATGAAACGGGTGAACAAATAGAGAAACCTATGGTGATGTCGCGTTTTGTTGAGCTGCGAAATGCGCGCAAAATTCAAGACATTGACTTTAGCGATCAGCAACAAAACAAGGTCAACCTAGCACAACACCACGGCAAGCTAGTCATGGTGAACTTATGGGCAACTTGGTGTGCACCGTGTATCAAAGAAATCCCAGCGATGCAGGCAATTAAAGAGCGAAATCAAGATAAAGACTTTGCACTTGTGCCAATTTCTATTGATGAAAATCCAGATGATATAAAACCCTTTTTCGAACAACATGGATTTGATAATTACGCGACTTGGATTGATCCTGACAAGAATGTTGATTACATCATGCCTGCAGATTTACTGCCTGCTAGCTTTATTTTAGACGGCAAAGGAAACCTAGTCGGCTTTGTTCGTGGATACATTGATTGGACAGATGAAGGTATCCAACCTTATTTAGATGGTCTGATTGAAAAATACGCCCATCGATAATTAATTTGAAAGTTTCATCATCACAAAAGGTTGTCTATTAACCTCCGCCTAACATCCCTGATTCATCCTAGGCGGTTTTTTTATTCACAAACGGTGTCCCTGTGCAATTGGGCCGCCGTTTATCTTGAACAAGCCCTGTCAATTCATTACCATATTCGCCTATTTACTACTTTCTAGGCTTAATAAATAATGAAGTTATCTGTATTAGACCAACCCATTTATGACCATTTATATCGTGATATCAGAGAATTTCGTAGTACCTTTGATTTGCCCATTGAAAATGCAGCTAGCCTAGACGACAAAGCAGATACCCTACACACTTCATTGATTATTGAAGAGCTCACAGAGCTCGCAGAAGCAGATTGCCGTGTTGAACAAGCTGATGCCATTGTTGATTCTGTTTATGTGCTTATGGGCCGTTTAGTACACCTGGGCGCATCGAATATGACCGATCGTTTAGAGATCAGCTATTTGATAGATTTATTACTCGCCGTTGCTAAAAATCGTGAAGTTAACTTCATTGAATGCTGGGATGAAGTTCATTCAAGTAACATGAGTAAAGTGTGCCGCAACGAGCAAGAACTCACCGAAACTATTGCTCATTATGCCAAGCAAGGTGTTGAAATTGTCGGTAGCACTAAAGGTGAGTTTATCATTGCCAAGTGTGCCAAAGATGTGGAAATGGCAGGTAAGGTGGTTCGCCAAGGTAAGGTATTAAAATCCGTTTATTATCGCCCTGCAGATTTAGCTAAATTAGTTACGAACTGATCTCCCTTTGAGCTGAGCCCCAAGCCGAAAACAAAAAAGCGCTCTCATGAGCGCTTTTTTATGGCAAATAATCACTAAGTGAGCACTTATTATGACATTCTATTAAGCATTTCTTTAAGAAACCGCCCAGCGCTGAAAACGATTGCCAATAATTCCGCCTAAAATCAGCACAACCAAATACACCCAACCCGATAATGAAAAGTTAGCGATTGGCGTAAATAAAGCGCCCACATTACAACCATTGGCAAAGCGAGTGCCAAAGCCCATCAACAACCCGCCCAAAGCAAATAAGGCAAACTGTTTATAAGAATGATTTAAGCGAAATGAAAATCGGAACTTACCCATAAACAATACCGCAATTAACGCACCTAAAAATATCGCCATGTTCTGCACTGATATTTCATGGTCAAAAAATGCTGTAGTAAACATGCCTTCAGGGCGATCACTCATAGCTGAAATATTCTCTAGCTCTACGCCAAACAACATCAGTCCTTTGGCAAACCAAATACCAAATGGCGTTGAAGCGCCCCAGCCTGATCCCGTACTAGCCATCATGACGCCAAATATAATTGCAATCACTAACGCTGTGGTGCGCATTTGCCATAAGCTAGCAAACCATGCTCGATATGTTTCCACACTCCACAACTTAAAGGGTTTGTCTTCTTGCTGAGCTAACTGTTGGCGGGCTAGCTCGCCATCGACGCCTAAATACGACCCATTCTGGCGACGGTGGCTCTCATACTTTTTAGCAAGTACTACGACAATGAATGCCAATAAACAGGTAATCACCATCGCCATAAAGTAGCCATTCAAAGGCGTATTAGCGAATAAGTCAGGTAAAAATACTCCTTTACCGTCATAGCTTTGAGAAGAAACCCAAGTATCAGTTATCCACTCCTGTCCGCTTTGTAATGGAAAACCAAAAAATACCCCAGCGCCAAAAAACACTAACGTGGTCGCAGCCCGTGGAATATCACTGACAAATTCAACCATCATGCCAGTGGCGCAACAGCTTGATAAACTCATCCCAGCACCAAACATCACCCCGCCTAGCAATAAGCCCAAGTTGATTGGATTAATCCACAGATCAAACTGACTGTATCCGGTATTCATCAACAGGCCTGCATTGATAAAGGCCGTAATAACAAACATAAACATCAAGGTTTGTAATAGTTGCGTTGAACCACGTCGATATGCACGATTAATACTTCCCGCAAAACCAATAGAGCCTTTCGCAAGGGCAAAACCTAAACTTAACCCTATTAGTAACCGAAGAAACAACCCATCAGAGCTGAGCAAAGTGCTCCCAGCAACCAGAGTTAGCATGAGTATGATGAGACCAAACAGAGCTTGCTTGTTATTCATAGCTGTAACATTTACCAATATTTATGAAACAATTTAGTTACAAAGCTATTGATTTAAATAGCTTTTAATCGTTGTGAGTTTTTCGGTAATTGTGGTGAATCATCATACTGATGTCTATTGAAACCCGCCTGATTGATATACCACTTTGGACTAGCTCATGCCTGAAACAAAAAAATGCCACTCTATGAGTGGCATAGTGAGTAGAATAATGAATAGGATAGTGAGTAAGGTAGAATAATAAGCAGTATTAACATTGCTTTTATAACGTTTACGACTCAGAGTCTGCCTTGTTGGATTGAGCAAGCTCGATGGTTTGTTGTAGCTTATGTGGCTCATCCACAACCAGTAATAGCTGTTCAATTGGCTCTGGTAACTGACCCATAGCGCCAAAATAACGTTGAGTTAGGTTAAAATCGACCGTCACATTGGCGACATCACCACGGCCAACAAACAAAATGTCTTCATCCTTGGTTTTGGTTGTTTCAGTGATGGTCACCGCTTTAATGTCAGCGATATTCACCATCAACAACCCCCAAATACTATTGTTAATCACCAGTTTGTCATCATGGACATACAATGAATAATGCCGAGATATTCTGTAATTCGCGATAAAGGTCAAAAAGCCATAACCGACAATAGCCGACACCAGAATTGCCGCTATTTCACTCCAGTCCACTAACAATAAATACGCGATAGTCGAGCCAATAAAACATAAGCCAATCATTAACCACATGAACCAAGCTTTGGCACTCAGTAGCTTAATATTGGTCATTGCTTTGGGGTGATTAGCACTAAACTTAGGAATACTGTAAAACCAATTAGCCGCTTCCCCCGCCATGATCATGCCTACCATTTGGCTTTTCTCATCGTCACTAATATTCAGCGCTTTTATTCTTGGGTCGCCTTTTAGTTTTCTTGCCTGCCATAAGCCTTTAATCACACTAAATAATAAGTAAATTTCAAACAGTAGAATAACCGCAAGAATGGGATAGCGCACCCACATCACAAATTCAAAGTAACTGGCAATGTCTTCAGGAAAGCTCAAACGTGCCATCAAGGCGCTTAAGCTGAGTATCGCCAATATTTTCCATGGTTTTTGCTTACCTATATTGATAATTGCAATCCAATAAAGTACCGGTAAAACCAGGAAATAAAGCACAGAAATACCACTCACAACCGTCATTTCATAAGTGCTATTAAGCTGCTCAGGCACCACCTGAAAACCGATGACATAACTGATAATGGCCAGGGCTAAAAAGCCCAAACGAAATTTAAGCGAACGTTTCACAATACACTCCTTGTAACGATAAACCGTGAGCTAGCTGATTAGTGCAAAGCCAACCTATTCTGCTGAGGCAAAAACCAACTTAAGCCCTGAATCGCAGCGGTTGGAAATGCCATGCTGTGATCTGCCTCGGCAATAACCTGTAATTTGACATTAACCCCTTGGGTCGCCGACAGCCTATTTTTTTGCTCTAAGATGGCTTTAAATTCCTTCGCATCATTAACCATATCATGACCGAAATCAGTCAACTCAGCCGTTTCATACTCGCCAATGGCAATAAACACCTTGGCATTGATACTTTTAAGCATAAAGTCACTGCCGCGAAACTGCTTCATCAGTTGTTTATCGTTAAACCACAGAGAAGGGCTACTCAATAAGTAATTATTAAATAAATCCGGCTGGGTCAGTAAACTATAGGCGCCAAATAACCCGCCTAATGAATGACCCACTAAGGTGTTTTGGCTAGGTATAGTGCGATAGGTTTTGTTGATATGGGGCATCAAGTTATTCGCAATAAAATGCAAATGGCGTTCGGCTTCGCCGGTTTTACGCTTCCAGCTTTCATCTGAGCTTGGGGTGTAATCACGAATACGACTTGCCGCAGGACTCATGCCCTCTTGCCAATCGATCCCCACTAAAATCGCTTGCTGCATATTGCGCATATTCATTGGTAATCGAGTAACACCTGAAACCACTTGAAAGTTGTACATGGCATCGGTCATATAGACCACAGGGTAATACTGAGCGGGATCGTTCTCTTGATAGCTATTAGGCAGCTTAATAAACACCTTATAGCTTCGGTCTGAGTCTTCTAGCGTAATGGAGCTTGTATTAGGAATGGAAAAGGCATCATTTGCCTTTGCTGGCGTCGGTAAGGTTGATAAACATAACCCCATTACCGCCACAACCAGCAATAAAAAAGTGTGCATCAGCTATCCTTGTTGATGTTGTTTTAGCGCTATTGATTAATGCTGAGCCTCTGATTGGCCCAGCTATTATTCAGGCTATTGTACCGTTTTCACACTAAATTAGTAGGGCAACATATAATCAGCAGCGAGTGCAACGAACAAGGCAAACCCAGCCCAGTTATTATTCAAAAAAGCTTTGAAACAAGGTGCCCGTTCACGGCTGTAAATTAGCCATTGTTGGTAGCCACTAAAGACAATAAACGAGCTAACACCAATGCCATAAAATAAGCCGCGTTCAGCCGACCATCCTGCGCAGATGAAACACACTAACGCAGCCAGCTGAAACAGTGCAATCCATTCTCTATCGTAGCGACCGAATAAAATTGCTGTCGATTTGATACCGACTTTTAAGTCATCATCTCTATCCACCATGGCATACATGGTGTCGTATGCGACTGTCCAGCACCAGTTAGCCGCAAATAGCCACCATGCTTCAATGGGGACATAACCCAGTTGAGCGGCATAGGCCATGGGGATTGACCAGCTCCAAACAATGCCTAAAAACATCTGTGGCATATTGGTGACCCGTTTCATAAACGGATACATGATGGTGAGAATGATCCCCACCACAGAAAGCTTAACCACCAGCGGGTTTAAAAACAGTACTAAGCTAAAGGCGATTAATGCCATCACCACAAATAGTAATAAGGCTTCTTTACTGCTGACTTCACCAGAAGCTAAAGGGCGGTGTTTAGTCCGCTCGACATGGGCATCGAGTTTTCGGTCGGCAAAGTCATTAATCACACAGCCACAAGCGCGCATGATAAACACGCCAAATACAAAGATAACCAGTACCTTTACATCCGGCATACCACCAGCCGCTAATACCAGTGCCATAAGGCATGGCCACATGAGCAACAAAGTCCCAATGGGTCTGTCTAAACGTGTTAAACGTTGGTAAATCGAAATTTTCTCTTTTAGCGTCCATGAGGATACTGCCATGGCTAACTTCACTCCCGCATTTGAAGTTTATTCACTTCTTATTAGTCACACTGTCATGACGTTCTTTATTATGTGTTGGCCAAAATAATAATCTAACACGCTGAAAATTGAATTAATCAGCAAAAGCCATTAAAGCTTATTCTAATGGCAATTGCTTGATCGATATCAACAAATGATATCAAACAGAAAACGGCTCACTTTCTCTATTAACACGCTTCCAATTTGGCTAAAGAGACTAATAACCATTTGCTGCCAAAATCAGTAAAATTAACTTGTACTCGGGCTTTATCGGCTGTGCCTTCAAAGTCAGTCACTATGCCTTGACCAAATTTAAAGTGTTTCACTTTTTGTCCCACTTTAAAGCCACTGTCATTGGCGATTGACTGGCGAGGCACGTTAAATCGGCTGCTCATCGCTGGTGCTGATACCGACGCTTTCATGCGAATTTCTTCCACATATTCCGATGGAATTTCACCAATAAAACGAGAAGGACTGGCGTAATCTTCACGGCCATAAATGCGACGAGATTCAGCGTAACTGATGTACAGTTTTTGCATTGCGCGGGTCATACCCACATAACATAAGCGGCGTTCTTCATCTAAACGATCGCCTTCATCCAATGCCATTTTACTTGGGAAGATCCCTTCTTCAACGCCCGCCATAAATACCACTGGAAACTCAAGACCTTTAGCCGAATGCAAAGTCATAAGCTGCACCGCATCGGTAAACTTATCGGCTTGGCCTTCACCTGCCTCAAGTGCGGCATGAGATAAAAACGCATTTAGCTCGCCCATATCTTCCAGCTCTTCTGGCATCTCAAAACTGCGCGCAGCGGTGACTAATTCATTTAAGTTTTCTACGCGAGACTGGGCTTTTTCGCCCTTTTCAGCCTCGTACATGGCGCGTAAACCAGAACGCTGGATCACAGTATCAGCCATGCTATATAAACTCATGTCACTGGTGTCGGTGCGCATACCAATCACTAAATCCATGAAGCCATTAACGGCATTCGCCGCACGGCCAGTTAATACTTTCTCTTCCATTAATCGCACACTGGCTTGCCACATGGTCATTTCTTGCTGGCGAGCCGTTGAGCGAATAATTTCTAAAGTACGATTACCGATACCACGGGTTGGTGTATTCACCACTCTTTCAAAGGCTGCGTCGTCATCTTTGTTATTAATGAGTCGCATATAGCCCATGGCATCTTTAATTTCTTGGCGTTCGAAGAAACGCAAACCACCATAGATTCGGTAAGCTAAGCCTTTATGTAACAGCGCTTCCTCAAGGACACGTGACTGTGCATTTGAGCGATATAAAATCGCACAATCAGCTAGATTGCCCCCTTTTGCATGCCATTCAGCCATTTTTCCGACAATAAAACGCGCTTCATCCATCTCATTAAAGGCGCAATAAATGGCGATAGGCTCACCGGCTTTATCTTCGGTCCACAGCTTTTTACCTAGACGCTCAGGATTATTAGCAATGAGTTCATTCGAGGCATTCAAGATATTGGCTGTTGAGCGATAATTCTGCTCAAGTCTAACCGTATTTGAACCAGGAAAGTCAGTTAAGAAACGGTGTAAGTTCTCAACTTGCGCACCACGCCAACCGTAAATAGATTGATCGTCATCACCCACAATCATCACATTGGCTGACTTACCCGCTAATACTCTGATCCAGGCATACTGAATCGCATTGGTATCTTGGAATTCGTCCACCAAAATATGCTTAAAACGTTCTTGGTAGTGGGCTAACACATGGGGCTTATTGAGCCACAACTCGTGTGCACGCAATAATATTTCCGCAAAATCAACAAGACCTGCACGATCGCATGACTCTTGGTAAATTTTGTAGATGTTTAATAAGTTTTGCTCAATAGGAAAGTTGCCCGCATCGATATGCTTAGGACGTAATCCTTGGTCTTTTTTACCATTGATATAGCCTTGGCATTGACGAGGAGGATACTGTTTTTCGTCTAAATTTAGACTTTTAAGGATACGTTTTAGTAGACGTAATTGGTCGTCAGAATCAATGATCTGAAAGCTTTGCGGTAAATTCGCATCTTGATAATGGGTGCGTAATAAGCGATGCGCTAAGCCATGGAAGGTTCCAATCCACATGCGGCCCATGTTTGTGCCAACGACCTTTTCCACACGTTCGCGCATTTCTGCCGCCGCTTTATTGGTAAAGGTTACCGCTAGAATGGAGTATGGACTTTGTTGTTCAACCTGCATTAGCCAAGCAATACGATGGGTTAATACCCGCGTTTTACCACTGCCTGCGCCAGCCAAAACCAGCATGCTAGAAAGCGGCGCCCCTACGGCTTCGCGTTGCATTTCGTTTAAGCCATCTAATAATGATGATACGTCCATTGGTCCTCCCAAAAATCAAGCGGGCAGTATATCAGTTCAATGCCATGGGATCCTAGGGTGCAAGGAGGCTTAATCGTATAAGCACGGATAACAAGCGATGAATATCTTAATTACAGTTCATTGATACTCAAATTAAGAAGGGGATAATGAGCTAATTGTGAGTTTATATTAACGTTTGGTAACTCTTAATAGTGTTTGATAATTTATAATATTGTTTGATACTTTTTGGTGAGGAAGCCAGTTAAAAACTAACACATTCTGCCCCCAAAAAATTATTTCAAATTTTGAAGTTATCGTTTGAAAAAAATCAAAGTCGTGACGCTTCGCCCACACCAGACCAAAAGGGTATCAACAGCAATACCCTCTTGGATCACCCTGCCGCCCCAAACGAAAAATGCTGAAAAGCGCATATTTTCAACGGGGATTGCTCCAGCTTTCAACCTCGCTTGTAGACTGCTTCGGCCTTATTCGAAAATGCTAACACTTCCGACGGGCCGTCCATGGCCCAACGAAAGCTAGCCTGACGTCCTGTCAGGCTCACGCTATTTTCTCTGCGTCCTCAATTCAAATGGTGCCTTTTAGATTTGTATCTTTTTTATTTTTAAGTTGACGCGAATAAAGTTAAATCGAAGAAATGAAAATTCCGGTGTAAGCGCGGCTGTGACCGTCCATGACATGGACGTCATGGCCGAGCTTACAGGGACGTACTTGCAGCGTGTCACAGTAGTGCTTGCACAAGAGCCTGCGGCAGGCAATGGATTAGATTTAAGTGATGGTCTTAAGTAATTGAGCCAATATAGATGGAGTACAAAACAGAAACGGGTAACTCGTTTCTGCCCCAAAACTTGTTAG
>NZ_MCUF01000093.1:0-3499 GCF_002873615.1 Shewanella sp. 10N.286.51.B7 | reverse complement strand
CAGGCTCACGCTATTTTCTCTGCGTCCTCAATTCAAATAGAGTCTTTTAAATGCAAGAACTACTAGCTTTAGCTCTTTAAATTATCACCAATGCTGTCAAATCGAAGAGACAATAAACCCAGTGTAGATGCGTTCAAGACCTTCGAAAACATGGATGTTTTCGCAGAGCCCACAGGGACGTGTTTACGGCGTGTCTTGGATGTATCTGCACAAAAGCCTGCGGCAGGCAATGGATTAGATTGAAGTGACGACTCTCATTAACAGAGCCAATACTGATGAAGTACAAAGTTGGTGCTGGTAACTCGTTTATGCCCCCAAACGTGTTTCAAATGATAGGTAGTAAAGATAAGTAACAAGCCCGTTGACCTACTTTTGCTAATCGATAAGTGACTGCTGCTGATTACTTCTGATAAGGCATCAATTTCAATGCTCACTTTACAAATATTTGTGCTCGTTTATCCAATATCACTCTGGTAGAGTGCTTATAAATCAATAGCTTTACTTTAGTAAGGCTTAAATAATAGGTTTATTAAATGTGCATGCGCGTTTTGCCAAATAAACGCGCATGCGCACTATACAAATGTTATATGCCCTGAAAGGATTCGGAAATTCTTGAATAAATTTAACTATAGATTAGACGCCGCGCCTAATTTCAAGGCTAAAATAATTCGTCATATCGTATATGCATCTCTTGTGTTTTTAGCCACTTTCTCTGTAGTTTATTTTACGCACTATATGGGAGGTCTTTTAAACGTTGACGTTGACCAACCATTGAGAGAAATTCCAACCCAAGTTGTCCTCATGGGGTTAGCGGGAATATTTGTAACTTTTGTTATTGTATATGTGGTTGTACTCTGGGTGGCTAGAACGATATTTGTAAAGCTCAAGGTTTAAAACGGGCATATAACAAGTCAATGAAGAGCGGACCGCTAACGGTTGGTTGTGTTTCGTTCCTCAACAATTTTAACCAACCATTATCTGGCCTCTTATTGAGGCGTTAGCTGCTTGCAAAGCAATTGTTCCACTAGCTGTACATGTTAACTTCCCTTGCGTATACTTGTACCATTAATAGTACATGAGGATATCCCATGAGAATTGTATCTTTCACCGAAGCCCGTAATGGTTTGAAAGCTGTATTAGATGGTGTGGTCAATGACGCAGACACCACAGTCATTACCCGTAGAGACTCTGAAGATGCGGTAGTTATGTCTTTGGACTACTACAACAGTCTAATGGAAACTGTTCACCTTTTACGCTCTCCAGAAAACGCAGAGCATTTAAATCGTTCTATTGCTCAATATCGCGCAGGACAAACTAAACCGAGAGACCTCATTGATGAGTAGTCAACGATTGTTATCATGGACTGACGAAGCATGGGGAGATTATGTTTACTGGCAAACACAAGACAAAAAAACTCTTAAACGCATTAATAAACTAATCAATGATGTTAAACGTTCACCGTTTGAAGGTATTGGTAAACCTGAGGCTCTCAAAGAAAACTTGTCGGGCTTTTGGTCTAGGCGTATCGACGACACAAATCGTCTTGTTTATGCTATTGATAATCAATCAATTACGATAATCTCGTGTCGTTATCATTACTAATTTCGCATTCGGTGACTTGCAGCTAACAAACCGTTCAATCTGATTCGTAAACGCGTGCCGATTTCGCTTCGCTCCATTTTGGCACACATTCACTCACAGCTTAACGGGGCGTTACCGAACATTCGATTGCCATGCTTTTTCTAATCATAGTCAGGTTGATTAAACTCAATACTCTAAGTAGCTTTTGTCCAAAAGTGAGTTTGGAAGTGATCAAACTCTATCATCAAAAAATCACATTCATGATCAGATAAATTATCAAATCCGCGCCTGAAAGCTACTCAAATCTCGCTGAACTATATGCTCCACTCGTATGCTAGCTCGCGATTTTCGCCTCAGCGATTGGGTTGGTAGCCAAAAACTCAAACAAGCCGGTTTGCATGTTTACATTCCAAAAGCGACCTGCAAGGGTGAGTGACAAACTGTCAGTTTCTAATTTTGCTAAACCATGCTGCTGCCAAGCTCGAAATAATGGCTGTAAGTGACACACAAGCTCAGGCGCTAATTGATTAAAGCTAAGCGTGCCTGAGTCTAAGCCTCGCTTGAAAATAGCATCGAATGCTGCTGAAGGATTAGGGCTTAATATCATACCGGGTACTTGTGCTGGCACTTGTACAACTACTTCAGCAGGCACTTGAGTTGCTGCTTGAACGGATGCTGCTGGCTCAAGGTTATTGTCAGTCTTGGTTTGAGCTTTTTGCGCTTGATGCCATTCGCTTAAATCTCTGGCATTCATCATGCCGTGAGCATGGATACTGCCACCTGCGCCAGCACCAAAAGGGAGAATTTCAATGCCGCTCTTGGCTAACGAGTTATAAATACTGCGCTCTCGATCATCGCGGCGCCAGTGGCAACTTGATAGTCGTTGCCAGTCCTTTGATTCCAATCTGTTAGCACCAAAGGCATACATATTGGCACGGGTTTGACTGTCAGCTTGAAACTCGCTGGCTTGTGTACCTAGCACTTTGCCCTTTTCACTGGCTTTATCGATACGGGTGCCACCTAAGCCAATTAATTGATAGAGATCTACGCCGTGTGCGCCACAAGCCATGGCTGCTTCAATATCTTGTTGCCAGATGTCCATGGTTTGGCCGGGTAGACCAAAGATAAGATCGATAACAATGCTAGCGGTTGGGTGCTGACTAAGTTGCTGGAGTCTATCGAGTAAGGTTTGTTTATCATCAAAACGCCCCGCAGCACGGCGAACATCGGTATCAAAGCTTTGTACACCGAATGAAAAACGGTTAAAGCCGTTATCCAAAGCGCTATGCCACTTATCGTCATCAAAACCATTAAGGCGGCCTTCTAGGGTGATTTCAGCATCTTTCCTTAATGGAAACTGCTGAATGGCTTGACCTAGGGCAGCAATTTCTTCTGCTTTGATATCGGTGGGCGTACCACCGCCGACATAAACGGTATCAAATGGGCGGCTTTGCGCTAGAGGTGTTTGCGCTGCTATGGTCAACTGCTGACATAGGCTAGCCATATAATCACTGATCCGTTCAGGTTTAGCGCCATTTTCAAAAAAGTTACAGAAGCTGCAACGTTTTCGGCAAAAAGGAATGTGAATATACAGTGCGCGTTTATCAGCGGTAGTCGACGTGTGCCACCATTGCTGCCACAAATTGCTGTCTACCTTTATCGGCTTACTGCCACTGCGACTTGCATGGGGTGCGCTTTTTACCTTAAAAGCATGTTGTAAAGGATCTGGGCTTGCAATGCCTGTCATGGTCGACGTCAATATCATGGTAATTCTCAGCAAATTAAAAAACAATTATCGTAATGATAACTATTATCATTTGATTTTTTGTTGGGATAGATCAAATTTGCTGGCTTTGCATTGTAAATATTGTCGCACTGCCCCAGTGAAACAGTGAAACAGTGAAATAGTGAAATAGTG
>NZ_MCUF01000092.1:0-2785 GCF_002873615.1 Shewanella sp. 10N.286.51.B7 | reverse complement strand
CCGAGAATAATAATGTCCTCGGGGTTCACTGTAAAGTGATAAATTCAATTAAATGACTCGTTTGCTCAACATAACATCACCATGCTGTTTTTTTAACGGTTTACACCACATGGCGTACGTTAAAACCAGTAAATGTGTTTTATTAACGCTAAGTCATTTAATTTGGTTCTTATACTTAAACCTATCTACTCAAATAAAAATAGCTCAAGCCAAGTCTACTCAAACCCAATTGACTTAAACCAAAAGGCTTGACAGTTTTAGACTGCTTCTTTGACATTATCGATGTGCTTGTTTCGATCAGTTTCAGTCAATAATCCTTTGATCAAACTGAAGCAAGCTAAAAGTAAGATAATAGTAAATGGCAACGCTGCAATAATTGTTATCGACTGTAGAGCTTGAATTGATTGAGTACCACCAATCCACAGCATTACCATAGCAATGGCACCAGAAATAAAGACCCAAACTACTTTCTGTCGATCAGGCACTTCTAACTTACCACCTGCAGTCATGCCATCAATCACAATTGAGCCTGAATCTAATGTCGTCACAAAGAAAACAATAATTAGTGCGATTGCGATAAGCGATAATATATTTCCGAGTGGGTAAGCTTCTAACATGTAGAACAAACTCAAAGATACGTCAGCAATACCTTGATCTATACCTAACTGCCCCACTTTATCAATCACTTGTTGAATAGCGATACCGCCAAAAATAGACATCCACGCTGATGTCACCGCTGTTGGTATTATCAATACACATAAAAGGAACTGACGAATAGTGCGCCCCTTAGATATACGTGCCACGAACATACCAAAGAAAGGAGCATAAGCGACCCACCAGGCCCAGTAGAAAACGGTCCAACCATGTAACCATGTGGTATCTTCTCGACCAGAAGATTGACTCAAAGGAATGATATTTTTAACGTAACCTGTAAGTGCGGTAGCGACTGAATCTAGTACCGTTGTGAAATTCAGCACGGCAATGAAGATAATAAAGACAAAGGCAATAACCATATTAAGGTTACTTAAAAATTTTATACCTCCATTCATCCCTCTAAGCACAGAGACTATGGCTAATCCCATGATCAACATAATAATGAATTGCTGAAGAAAGAGATTATTTTCAAGGCCAAACACATGGCTGATACCACTTGCAGCTTGAGTTCCGCCTAAACCGAGCGAAGTAGCTAAACCAAACAGAGTCACCAGCACAGTTAATACATCAATGACATCCCCTGTTTTGCCCCAAACCTTATCGCCTAGTAACGGATAGAACACCGAGCGCATCGATAAAGGCAGACCTTTGTTATAAACAAAATAAGCAAGACAAAGCGCAGTCATGCCATAAATGGCCCACGCATGAAAACCCCAGTGAAAAACAGTCGCCCCTAATGACACTTCACGTCCTTCAGGGGTAAATGGGTCAACATTTAACGGGGTGCCAAACCAGTTGGTATAAAATGCAGTTGGCTCAGCCACACCCCAAAAGATCAAGCCTATGCCCATACCAGCAGCAAATAACATGGCTATCCAGGATACCAAGGAATAATCAGCCTTGGCTTTATCACCACCTAAACGAATTTTCCCTAAAGGTGAAAACGCAATTGCGACTGCAAGCAGCAGCATTATGTTTGCGCCCCACATGAAAAGGAAATCGAAATTAGATAGTACTGCGCCTTTTACTGAATCGATGGCAGCTTTGGCATCCGCTGGGGAAAGTGCTAATAAGGTGATGATGAAGAGAAGAGAGAGCCCGACTGAAGCGGTAAAAACTGTGTTGTGAACATCCATGCCCAATTTAGTCACATTATCCTGTCCGATTTGATAATCTGTAGATTCAATGCTGTATTTGTTTGATTTAAAACTCATAAATTATGATGTTCGCATATCCGGTTTCACGAATACAAAAGACAACTCCATTTTGCTTAATAGTTGATTAGCTAACCGTACCAGTAAAACTCATGTGCTACCCACTATATAAGGTGAGTAAAGGCTATAAGCTGAATCCCAAGCTTGTGATACTAGCATAAAGGCCACACCTAAACGTTGATGTATGCCCACGAATGCCAAAGAACAGATAATTAGACCAAATACAGAGAGTAAAAAGCACACTATAAATAGCGGACTTTTCTTAAATATGGCGGAAATATATCGTATTTTTGAAAGAGGAACCCACGTTAATGCGCTACAAACCTTTTAATTCTCTTGCCGAACTCACTCAATTTCCATATTTAGAAAAGCCCGCTACTTTAAGTAGCGGGCTTTTCTAAATATGGCGGAGATATAGCGTATTTTTGAAAGAGGAACCCTACATTGATGAACTACAAACCTATGTTGTTTTATATATTAAATTCTAGATAGCAAAAAGCCCGCTAATAAATTATCGGGCTTTTCTTAAATATGGCAGAGAGATAGCGTATTTTTGAAAGAGGAACCCTACGTTAATGCGCTACAAACCTTTTCAGTGAAACTTAATATTCCACAAAGCAAAAATCCCGTTACTTTGCAGTAACGGGATTTTCTAAATATGGCGGAGAGATAGCGTATTTTTGAAAGAGGAACCCTACATTGATGAACTACAAACCCATGTTTAATTATAAATACACAAGAACGAAAAAAGGCTCATCATTTCTGATGAGCCTTTCGTCTTTAATATGGCGAAGAGATAAGGAGTTGAACCCTACATTGATGAACTACAAATCTATGTTGTTTTATATATTAAATTCTAGATAGCAAAAAGCCCGCTAATAAATTAGCGGGCTTTTCTAAATATGGCGGAGAGATAG
>NZ_MCUF01000091.1:0-323 GCF_002873615.1 Shewanella sp. 10N.286.51.B7 | reverse complement strand
GATGCCAATGGCGATTACAGCATTGATGGCGTAGACATTTCAGGCTTAGTTGATGGCGACATTACCGTTGATGCCTCAGCTGTCGATCAAAACGGTCAGACTGTCACTAATGATGACACTGATAACATGGACGCCACTGCGGGTTCTATTGATGTGGCGCTCACCATCAATGACGGCGCAGAGACAGCCGACATTTCAGGTACCACCACCGATGTCGCAGAAGATAGCACTGTCACCCTTATTCTTACCGATAGCGCCGGCAACACCCTTGAGGTGACGGGCGTGACTGTCGATGCCAATGGCGATTACAGCATTGATGGCGT
>NZ_MCUF01000090.1:0-2408 GCF_002873615.1 Shewanella sp. 10N.286.51.B7 | reverse complement strand
CATAATGTTTTAATTCTTTACGAAAAGAATGGTGGTCGATACTGGGCTCGAACCAGTGACCCCCTCCTTGTAAGGGAGGTGCTCTCCCAGCTGAGCTAATCGACCTGGGATTTCATAATGTTTTAATTCTTTATGAAAAGAATGGTGGTCGATACTGGGCTCGAACCAGTGACCCCCTCCTTGTAAGGGAGGTGCTCTCCCAGCTGAGCTAATCGACCTCGCTGTGTGGGGCCGTATTATAGGGAGCAACGAAATACTGTCAACGACTTTTTCACGAAAAAAGCTCAGCCGCGCTAAAAACGTGCGGCTTGTTGAATTGTTAGGCGCTTTATAACGTCATTTGTCTCAATAGTGATGCAACTAGAGAAGAATTGAATATTGTAATTATGGAGTAAAGCTCGTATCCAGCTAAATATGCCTTGTTTTGAGACTTCTCAGTTTCACTTCAATAAAAGCTTCGACGACAAAGTTGAGCAATCAGTGCGCTCTTTAGCTATAGTTTTTCGCTCACAGAGCTGATTATGATGCTGCTTATTGATGTAGTTTAAATTATCAATAGTGAAACTCGCATAATAAGGTGGTTTGGGTATAGAATATCGACCACTTTATTATATCTGTCTTTATATAGACGTTTTTGAAATAGGTCAGTGTCCCATTATGACAACTAAGACGCGTTTTGCTCCTAGCCCAACAGGCTTTTTACATGTAGGTGGTGCTCGTACAGCACTTTATTCTTGGCTTTATGCCCGCGCAAACCAAGGTGAGTTTGTTTTACGTGTAGAAGATACTGATATTGAACGTTCGACTCCTGAAGCTTGCGCCGCAATTCTTGAAGGAATGGAATGGTTAGGTTTGACTTGGGACGAAGGTCCTTATTACCAAACTAAACGTTTCGATCGATACAACGAAATCATTGCTCAAATGCTTGAAGAAGGTACTGCTTATAAGTGTTACTGTTCTCGTGAACGTATTGAGAAGATGCGTGAAGAGCAAGCTGAAAATGGTGAATCACAAAAGTATGATGGCCATTGCCGCGATCTTGCTCCTCGTGATACTGATGAACCGTTTGTGATTCGTTTCAAGAATCCAACAGAAGGTAGTGTCGTATTTAACGATCACGTACGTGGCCGTATCGAATTTGCTAACGATACCTTAGATGACTTAATCATTGCTCGTACAGAAGGCACACCAACTTATAACTTCTGTGTTGTTGTTGATGATTGGGATATGGGCATTACTTGTGTTGTTCGTGGTGAAGACCATATCAATAACACTCCTCGTCAAATTAACATCCTTAAAGCTTTGGGTGCACCAGTACCTGAATATGCTCACGTATCGATGATTTTAGGTGATGATGGTGCGAAACTGTCAAAACGTCATGGCGCGGTTGGTGTTATGCAATACCGTGATGACGGTTATTTACCTGAAGCGCTACTAAACTACCTGGTTCGTTTAGGTTGGTCTCATGGCGACCAAGAAGTTTTCTCAATGGAAGAAATGATCTCGTTATTTAAACTAGACGATATCAATAAGGCAGCTTCAGCCTTTAATACAGAAAAACTTAATTGGTTAAACCAACATTACATTAAAGAACTTGCACCAGAATATGTTGCATCACATCTTCAATGGCATATGGATGACCAGAAAATTGATACAGCAAACGGACCTGCACTTTCTGAAGTTGTTACAGCTTTAGCAGAAAGAGCGAAAACGCTGAAAGATTTAGCTGCATCTAGCCGCTACTTCTATGAAGATTTCGAAGCGTTTGATGAAAATGCAGCTAAAAAGCATTTACGTGGTGTTGCAATGGAACCACTTAAACTTATACAACAAAAAATTTCTACCCTTCCAGAGTGGACAGTTGAAGCAATTCACCAAGCAATTGAAGATACAGCAGCAGAACTAGAAGTGGGTATGGGTAAAGTCGGAATGCCACTACGTGTCGCGGTTACAGGCGCTGGCATGTCACCTGCTGTAGATTTAACCTTGTTTTTAGTTGGAAAGGCTCGTTGTGAACAAAGAATCTCCAAAGCGATTGAATTTGTAGCAGATAGAATAAATTCTTAAAAAACGAGTTGACACTTTTGGGCAGGCTGCATAGAATGCGCCTCGCAGTTGAGACACAGCGTCATAATTTATTTCGGTTTGTCCAAATGTGTTAAGTAAAGTTGAGGGGCTATAGCTCAGCTGGGAGAGCGCTTCGCTGGCAGCGAAGAGGTCCACGGTTCGATCCCGTGTAGCTCCACCAATTTTACTAAAATCAAAGCGTTAAGTTTTAGCCTACAGAACTTAATGAGTATTCACTCTTTGGTAGAGTATAACGCCAGTCCGGGTCCCCTTCGTCTAGAGGCCTAGGACACCGCCCTTTCACGGCGGTAACAGGGGTTCGAATCCCCTAGGGGATACCA
>NZ_MCUF01000089.1:0-254 GCF_002873615.1 Shewanella sp. 10N.286.51.B7 | reverse complement strand
TGATGGACGTCTTTGTCTTCAGTTAGCTGTGCCGTTGAAGTGCCAGCGATCACGGCTTTATCGTCGGTACCGTTAATGGTCACAGTAACTTTTTGCTCGGTGCCATCGACCGAATGAACTATGAGGGTATCCGTTAATGACTCACCCGTTTTCAGACCTTGAATAGTCTGTTGTGAATTGTCTGCAGTATAAGTCCAGTGACCTAGGTTATTGATCGACAGTGTACCGAATTGGCCTTGCAAAACGTTCGCTTG
>NZ_MCUF01000088.1:0-1333 GCF_002873615.1 Shewanella sp. 10N.286.51.B7 | reverse complement strand
AAATGTGCTAACAAAGCCAAATGCGAAAACTGTAAAGGTGAAGGAAAATGCGACAAGTGCGCTAACCAAGCCAAATGCGAAAACTGTAAAGGTGAAGGCAAATGCGACAAGTGTGCTAACAAAGCCAAATGCGAAAACTGTAAAGGTGAAGGCAAATGCGACAAGTGTGCTAACAAAGCCAAATCCGAAAACTGCAAAGGGTGCAAAGGGTGCGCTAAAAAAGGCGACCACGCACATAAAGACTATTCACATAAAGAGCATGCTAGCGCCAAGCATACACACGCTTGCCCTATGAACGCTGAGATTACAGGTATTGCTGGCGATACATGTCCAAATTGCGGCATGGATTTAATGCCAATAGCTACTAGCTCAAGCGCCCAGTCACACGATTAAGAAACAAGAGTAAGATACAAGAGGAAAAACAAGAGTAAGAAGCCGCACTTTCGAAAATTCTGCTCTACAAAAACCACGTTTTAGCATGCTAAAGCGTGGTTTAATATTTGATATGATTAGCACTACCTATGATAAGCTTGATAACAAACATCTGCAATTCAAACGAATCTCAACGATTATCAGTTGCTATTTATTTGTTCAATGCAAACTGTCAGACTGATTTTGATAATCAAACTTTGGCATCGACCATTGATATCGAATAGCCAACATTCTAAAACTAAAACCAAAAGTCACAGCAACAGTCAGGCTTATCCATTCAACAACCCCAGTAAACTTCATAACCACGTACAAGGTTGCCGTTAATAAAGCGACGATTGCGTATAGTTCTTTCTTAAAAATTAGCGGCACTTGATTACATAAAATATCTCGAATAACGCCGCCGAAAACACCTGTCACAACGCCCATTACAATCGCTATTTCTGCGCTATATCCAAGCATTAAAGTTTTCTGTGCACCTACAATTGAGAATACAGCGAGACCAATAGCATCAATTGCCAAAAACAATCTTGCTAAGTAGCGCATTAGCGGCGCTATCATCACAGTAAGTAATGAGGCACCTGCGATGGCCAACAAATAGTGTACATTTTCAATCCATATAATTGGTTAGTTACCGAGCAACATATCCCGTAAGGTGCCACCACCTATTGCCGTTACGCAACCAATAATCACCACACCAAACAGATCCATTTGTTTTTTACCGGCGGCTAACGCGCCAGTCATCGCCTCTGCTAATATGCCTATGAGCCATAAAGCACTGATAACTTTAACTTCTAACATAAAATGTACTGACTAATAAAAATAGAGCAGATTTTGCGCCTATTCATGTAAAAAATACAGATACAAAAATTGTTTTTTCACATTATTTTTTTTAATCCATAAA
>NZ_MCUF01000087.1:180383-180955 GCF_002873615.1 Shewanella sp. 10N.286.51.B7 | reverse complement strand
GAATAATTTTATATGCAATGTGGTTTTATATGATTAAACAAAATCTAATGATAACTTCGAAATTATTGAAGTCTATTTGCATTATTGGTTTGGTTTGTATAACGAAAACGGTTTCAGCTCAAATTTCTATTACTGAAATTCAGCCAATTACTTTTCCGACGGTATTACAAAATAGCGGTAGTAGTACAACTGTTGTGGTTAACTGGAAGGGGGCAATTGGCAACTCTACCAATTCTACCTTGCTTGATAATGACTACTCACAAGGCCGATATTACATTACTTCAGACTCGACAGCCCCTATTGATATCAACTTTATTAGCCTAGCGAACGAACCTCTTATTCAACTTAAAAACTTCAGAGTACGCTATAAAAATGTAACCTACAAAACCTTTCCCATTCTTGGGCTAGAAAACCCAGGGGCTGCTGGAGAATATATTGATATTGGAGCCAAGGTTGTTGCCAATAAGAAATCTAGCCAAGGGGCTAAGTTTTTACAGTACTCCTTAAGTGTTGAAGAGCAATAAACCCTCATCATAAAATAGATGTTTAGGTTTTAGGTTTAGGTTTAGGTT
>NZ_MCUF01000087.1:163428-179621 GCF_002873615.1 Shewanella sp. 10N.286.51.B7 | reverse complement strand
TTAGGTTTAGGTTTAGGTTTAGGTTTTAGGTTTTAGGTTTTAGGTTTTAGGTTTAAGTTAAACCCAGGTTTAGAACAAAAAAAGGCTATCAACCACTAGTAATAACATAGGTTGACAGCCTTTTATTTCAGTTTTTTATGCCGTTAGTTAGCTTTCTAATTTCGCTAATTCAGCTTTCTGTTCAGTTAGCTTTTCAATATCGCGTTGATACTCTGCTTGCTTAGCACGTTCTTTCTCAATAACGGCAGCAGGTGCTTTCGCCACAAAACCTTGGTTAGATAGCTTGCCTTCGATACGTTTAAACTCACCAGCGGCTTTTTCAAGTAGTTTGTCGATACGGGCGACTTCTTTAGCCACATCGATAAGACCTGCCATTGGGATAAGCAGCTCCATGTCACCCACTAATTGTGTGGTCGACATAGGCGCCGTTTCACCGTCTGCAAGAATTGTCATTGATTCAAGCTTCGCCAAGGTCTTGAAGAACGTTTGGTTGGCTTCAAGGCGAGCTTTATCCTGTTCACTTACACCACGCAGTAGGGCATTGAGTGGTTTAGAAGGGGCAATGTTAAGCTCTGCACGAATATTACGTACTGCAGTAATGACCTGCTTAACCCACTCTAAATCTTCCATCGCTTGTGCATCAACTTTAGCTGCATCAAACTCAGGGAACTCGGCTAGCATTAACGTGTCACCTTCAACCCCAGCAAGGGGTTTAACACGTTGCCAGATGGTTTCTGTAAGGTATGGCATCATTGGGTGCATTAAGCGCTGCATTTTCTCTAACACTGTGACTAATGTATGGCGAGTACCACGAAGCTGCGCTTCGCTGCCACTTTGCATCACAGGTTTAGTTAGCTCTAAGTACCAGTCACAGAATTGGTTCCAAGTGAACTCATAAATAGTGTTAGCAGCTAAGTCAAAGCGGTAGTTAGCCATATGATCGTCATAAGCTTTAACGGTTTGATTAAACAAACCAATAATCCAACGGTCAGCAAGCGACAGTTCCATTTCACCAGGCTTGCCATCAACAAGCAATTGACCACAATCTAATGCTTCGCCAATAGCGTCTTCATCAGCACCTTCAGTTTGCACTTCAGTGTTCATTAACACGTAACGTGATGCATTCCAGATCTTGTTACAGAAGCTACGGTAACCATCAAGACGTTTCATGTCCCAGTTGATGTCACGGCCAGTCGATGCCATAGACGCAAGCGTAAAGCGCAGTGCATCAGTACCATGTGCTTCGATACCTTCGCTGAATTCTTTACGAGTACTTTTCTCAATTTTGGCGGCCATTTTAGGCTGCATCATGTTGCCAGTACGCTTTTCAACTAATGATTCTAAGTCAATGCCATCAATCATATCTAATGGATCAAGGACGTTACCTTTAGACTTAGACATCTTATTACCGGCTTCATCACGGATAAGACCTGTGACGTAAACCGTTTTGAAAGGCACTTGTGGTTTGCCGTTTTCATCTTTAATGAAATGCATGGTCATCATGATCATGCGGGCAACCCAGAAGAAGATAATATCAAAACCAGTGACCAACACATCTGTTGGGTGGAATGCTTTTAGCTCTTCAGTGTTTTTCGGCCAGCCTAAGGTTGAGAATGTCCATAACGCTGAGCTAAACCATGTATCTAATACATCGTTGTCTTGGCGCAGTACTACAGATTCATCAAGATTATGTTTAGCGCGAACTTCAGCTTCGTCACGTCCTACATAGACTTTACCTGACTCGTCGTACCATGCCGGGATACGGTGACCCCACCAAAGTTGGCGTGAAATACACCAGTCTTGAATATCACGCATCCAAGAGTTGTACATGTTCTCGTATTGCTGAGGAACGAACTTAATGTCGCCATTATCAACAGCTTCCATGGCTGTTTTAGCCATTGGTGCAACTGACACATACCATTGGTCAGTCAGTAATGGCTCAATGACCACACCTGAGCGATCGCCATATGGCACTTTTAGTCCATGTGGGTCGATTTTGCCCAACAGGCCTAGGGTATCAAACTCTTCAACAATCGCTTTACGTGCAGCAAAACGCTCTAAACCTGCGTAACGCTCAGGTAAGCTGTTATCTAATTCGTTATTTGCTGTGCCATCAGTATTAACCACTTCAGCTGAGCTACGAATGTCAGCATTAATCGTTAAGATGTTGAACATTGGCAATGCGTGACGCTTACCGACTTCGTAATCGTTAAAGTCATGAGCAGGGGTAATCTTCACACAACCTGTACCAAACTCTATATCAACATAATCATCAGCGACGATTGGGATAAGACGGTTTACGATAGGCAGTAAGATGAATTTACCAATCAATGACTGGTAACGTTCGTCATCAGGATGAACCGCAACAGCACTATCACCTAACATTGTTTCTGGACGTGTTGTAGCCACTTCTAAGTAGTCTTTACCATCGCTAGTTAATGCGCCATCAGCAAGCGGGTAGCGGAAATGCCACATGCTGCCTTGCTTTTCTTTGTTCTCAACTTCGAGATCAGAAATTGCGGTGTGCAGCTTTGGATCCCAATTAACTAGTCGCTTACCACGGTAAATCAATTCGTCATCATATAAGCGTACAAACACTTCTTGTACAGCTTCCGACATGCCTTCATCCATTGTGAAGCGCTCACGCTCCCAATCAACAGATGCGCCTAAACGACGTAGCTGCTTGGTGATGGTGCCACCAGATTCGTTTTTCCAATCCCAGATACGCTCGATGAAGTTATCACGTCCTAAGTCATGACGACCTAAACCTTCTTCAGCAAAGACCTTACGCTCAACTAGCATTTGGGTGGCGATACCTGCGTGGTCGGTGCCCACTTGCCAAAGGGTGTTTTTGCCCTTCATGCGTTGGTAACGCGTCAACGTATCCATGATGGTGTCTTGAAATGCATGACCCATGTGCAAACTACCCGTCACATTTGGTGGCGGGATCATAATGCAATAATTACCTTTTGACTCATCGCCATGTGGTTTGAAGTAGCCTTGCTCTTCCCAGTTTTGGTAAAGAGATTGCTCTATTGACTGCGGGTTATATGTTTTTTCCATGGGATTTTTGTTTTCTCAATCTAAATTAATAGTTGGTATTGTTAACGAATCAACTGACTTAAACGCCAGTGAACTCAGTTGTTGTGAGTTCAATGCCTAATTGCTTGTAATCACGGTAGCGAGCACGGGCAATTTGTTTAAGCGCATCATCATTAGCAACAAAATCGATAATATGCGGGAAATTAACCGCAAATGATGGCACTTGGTCTGCAAGATTGATCAGTAAATGACGACTTTTATTGGCGCCTAATTTATCAAATCCAATCTCGACAGGGGAACCTGTTACTGGTCCTTCCCCTTTTAAATTGTGGGGAACAAATGCCGTTGGCTCAAATTGCCAAAGCAATTCGTCAATAGCGTACGCCTGCTGTTTGTCTTGGCAATGAATATAAATTAATTGCTGCTGACGGTAATGCTTTTCTGCCAATTGGCAAGCGGCTAAAAATACACTTTCAATAGCGCTGGGCTGTGTATTGATAGCGGGCATTAAGTAAAACAGAGTCTTTGGCATGCTTTTACTATATTTGACGAAGTAAAGACGGATTTTACACTAAAAGCAACTCATGGGGCTAGGGCGGACAGAGGTTAAATTAACATTTAGATGTGATTTTTAATTCATTTAGAAAAACAAAAAAGGTGAAGAATTGCTTCTTCACCTTTTCTTATCAAGCTCAATCTATCGGCTTGTGTCAATAAGGCTTATTCGCCTTGGTCAACACCTGCACGATTAATAAGGAATTGGCTTAAGATTGGTACTGGGCGACCAGTTGAGCCTTTATTTGCACCGCTGTTCCAAGCTGTACCTGCAACATCAAGATGTGCCCAGTTATATTTCTTAGTAAAACGAGATAAGAAACATGCTGCTGTAATTGAACCCGCTGGACGACCACCTAAGTTAGTCATATCAGCAAATGGGCTTTCAAGCATTTCTTGATACTCATCCCAAATCGGCATACGCCACGCTCGGTCACCTGATTGTTCACCCGCATTTAATAGCTCGTGAGCTAATGGGTTATGAGACGAGAATAAACCAGATGCATGTTTACCTAATGCGATAACACAAGCGCCAGTTAAGGTCGCAGTATCAATCACTAATTCAGGGTCGAAGCGTTCAACATAGGTCAGCACATCACATAATACTAAACGGCCTTCAGCATCGGTATTTAATACTTCAACGGTTTGACCAGACATAGTAGTAAGAATATCGCCTGGACGGTAAGCATCACCTGCAGGCATGTTTTCACAACCCGCAAGAATACCGATAACGTTGATAGGCAAGTTCATTTCACATAAGGCTTTCATTACGCCGATAACACCTGCAGCGCCGCCCATGTCGTATTTCATCTCATCCATGCCATCGCCAGGTTTTAATGAAATTCCGCCTGAATCGAAGGTTAAGCCTTTACCGACTAACACAATAGGCTTTTCAGTTTCATCAACTGCGCCTTTGTATTCCATCACTGTCATGATTGATTCATTGGCACTCGCGCGGCCAACAGCTAAGTATGAGTTCATACCTAGTTTTGCCATTTGCTCTTCGCCAATGGTAGTCACGGTTAAGTTGTCATGCACTTCGCCGATTTGACGAGCTTGAGATGCTAAATATGCTGGGTTACAGATATTTGGTGGCATGTTCGCAACATCACGACATAAGTCCATACCGGCAGCAACAGCCATACCGTGTTCAATTGCACGTTCGCCAATGGTTAATTCACGACGAGTTGGTACATTGAATACCATTTTACGTAACGGACGACGCGTCTCGCCTTTACGGGTTTTTAAAGTATCGAAGCTATATAAACTGTTATAAGTTGTTTCAACAGCTTGGCGTACTTTCCAATAAGTGTCGCGACCTTTAACGTGTAGTTCAGTTAAAAAGCACACTGCTTCCATTGAACCTGTTTCGTTTAAAGTGTTAATCGTTTTGGTGATAATTTGTTTGTATTGGCGTTCATCAAGTTCACGCTCTTTGCCACAACCGACTAACAAAACGCGCTCACTGAGTACGTTAGGTACATGATGCAACAAAAGCATCTGTCCTGGTTTGCCTTCTAAATCACCACGTCGAAGTAGGTTACTGATGTAACCTTCACTGATTTTATCCAATTGCTCCGCGATACCAGACAAACGACGAGGTTCGTATACACCGACAACGATACAAGCTGAACGTTGTTTCTCGGGGCTGCCGCTCTTTACGCTAAACTCCATGAGCACTCCTAGATTATTAAAGACAAATTTTTATATTTATTAGATAATGTTTTAATTAGGCCTGTTTGGCCATATTTACAAACCTTTAAGGAAATAAATCCTTGGTAATTTCCTGCTATGCAGCTAAATGAATTACACTTAAGGAAGCTCACGAGCTGGTCAGAAAACTATCAATAACTGCTAAAAGCAGACATTTTATAGTGAACTTACTCTGATACCAGCAAAAAGACAAGTTTAGACAGTGGATCCTACCTGTGATTGTATTTAGATACTTGATCGTTGAAGTTTTAAAAGCCCAATTTGCGATACTTTTGGTGCTGTTAACTATTTTTATTAGCCAGCAATTTGTGCGTGTATTAGGGGATGCCTCAAATGGTGAATTTCCTGCAACGTTAGTACTGACATTGTTAGGCCTGAATTTACCGCAACTGACGGTGTTAGTACTGCCGCTGAGTTTTTTCTTAGCGATATTGCTGGCCCACGGGCGAATGTATGCCGAAAACGAAATGGTGGTTCTCCATGGCGTTGGGATCAGTGAATGGTATGTGACTCGGGTGACTTTGCTTATCGCTGTGGCAAACCTAGTGTTTACCGGCATTTTGTCACTCTATGTTGGCCCTTGGGCTGAAGAGAAACAAAACCAAGTACTTGAGCAAGCCCAGTCTGAAGCAGGCTTAGCTGCGATTGTCCAAGGGCGCTTTCAAGCAAGCCCTAATGGCCGCGCCGTATTATTTGTTGAAAAAATATCTAAATCCAATGAGTTACAAAATGTATTTGTAGCGCAACTCCCCGATCCTGAAGATGAAGAAGGCCTAACCAATGTGGTGGTCTCTGAGCAAGGCCGTGTTGTTGAGGACCGCTTTGGTAGCCAACAATTGCAACTGGATAATGGCGTCCGATATCAAGGTAGTGCTCATCATCTTGATTACCAAATGATTGAATTTGGTGGTTACCGGATGGAAATTAAAGAGCAAGAAGTGGATGAAAGGCGACGTAAACTGTCCGCATTACCAGTCAATGAGCTTTTAACAACCCCTGGGCCTGAAGCTGTGGCTGAATTCCAGTGGCGATTAGCACTGCCACTTGCGATCCCTTTAATGACATTGATTGCAGTACCACTTGCTCGAGTTAATGTGAGACAAGGTAAATTTGCCAAGATGTTCCCTGCGATTTTATTGTACCTGGGTTATTTCGGCTTAATGGTTGCTGGACGTAAAGCGCTAGAGGACGAAGTGATTCCCTTAGCCTTGGGTATGTGGTGGATTCATGGCTCGGCGCTGGTGATGGGCTTGTTCTTGCTCGGTAAAGAGCGTCCAAACGGTGCGAAAATATTGCAGGTATTTAAACGTAAGCATAAGCAGGAGGCAGTATGAAAATATTAGATCTCTATATTGCACGCGTTATCATCAGTACATCAGCTTTGTGTCTACTTATCTTGACAGGTTTGTCGGGCATTATTAAATGGGTTGACCAATTGCGTGTTGTTGGCCGCGGTGCATATACCATGCTGGATGCGGTCATTTATGTCATCTTTCTTATCCCACGTGATATTGAAATGTTCTTTCCTATTGCAGTGCTGTTAGGTGCGTTAATCGGCATGGGCATGTTAGCGTCCAATTCAGAACTTGTGGTGATGCAAGCATCAGGCATGTCGCGTTTACAAATTACCATTTCAGCGATGAAAACCGCTATCCCGTTGATGATCATCGTGATGGCATTGGGCGAGTGGGGCGCACCTGTTGCAGAGCGGAGCGCTAAAGAGTTACAAGCGACCAAAGTATCAGGTGGTAGTTTAATTAAATCTCACCGAGGGGTGTGGGCTCGGGACGGTGACTTATTCGTTAATATTGGTGAAGTAGAAACCATCAATACCCTCAATAACATCACCTTTTACGAGTTTGGTGACGATTTAAAGCTGAAAACCATGACCCAAGCAATGCGGGCGCATTTTGCTAATGGTGTTTGGCGTTTAATGGATGTAAAAAACACTCATATTACTGAAGACCAAATCACCTTAGAGTACCAGGAAGAGCGTGTTTGGAATTCAACGTTAACGCCTGATAAGTTAAGTGTGGTGTCGGTGAAACCTGAAGCATTAAGTATTCAAGGTTTGATTGGTTATTTAGAATATTTAAAAGTGAACCAGCAAGATCCCAGTCGTTACGAACTCGCACTTTGGCGTAAGGTTATGCAGCCGATTACCGTAGCTGTGATGATATTAGTTGCATTGTCATTCGTATTCGGCCCATTAAGAACGGTAACAATGGGCGCCCGAGTATTATTAGGTGTGGTTGCTGGATTTAGCTTTTATATCTGTAGCGAAATATTTGGCCCGTTAAGTATTGTGTACGGACTACCTGCTTATATTAGTGCCAGTATGCCTGCAGTATTGTTTAGCGCGGGGGCGTTATACTTCATTAGGAAGTAATTATCTGATTTTACTTTAAATATTAAAACCAGCCTGAGCATATTTATGAGTCAATGGCTGGTTTTTTTGTGTCTACTATTTATTTCTCTTATTGTTCACACTTAATACTCAGACATATTATTGATAGCTATTAGCCATTGAATGCTAATGACTCATTTAACGTTTGTGAGAGACTGCATAAAGGGAATTGAGGCTGTTAATTCAGACTTCTAGTTATATATAGCTAGAAGTCTGAGCTAAGGTTATAGCTAAAGTGAATGTGTAATTTTAACTGGCCATTTGGGGGTAAACACAGTTTCTACCGCCTTCTTTAGCTTGATATAGATGCTCATCAGCGCGGGTAATTGCTGAATCTACAGTGTGGTCTTTATCAGCGCTGCCAATGCCAATACTGACCGTGATAGGAATGGTGGTATTTTCGTACTCAATTGGATGGTTTTTAATGGTTAGGCGAACTTTTTCAGCAACTTCATAAGCATCATTAAGAGGAGTGAGAGGTAATAAGATTAAAAACTCTTCTCCCCCCCAGCGTGAAATCATGTCCTGTTTTCGTAACGTGCCTTCAAATAGCTTTGCTAATTTAACCAATACTTCATCACCATATTTGTGGCCGTATTGGTCATTCACATGTTTAAAATAGTCTACATCAATCAATAATATGCTCATCGTGTTGTTGTTTCTAACTACTCGAGCGTATTCATAACTGAGCTGTTCCATCATCGCACGACGATTGGGAATATTGGTTAAATGATCTCGGCGTGCCTGTTGTTCAAACTTTTCGCTGAGCTGCTTTACATGTAAAAAAGATTGGTGACGGGAGTACTCATAATATCCTGCCAAAAACGTCAGTGTCATCAGGGAATACAGCACACGCGTTTTGAATTCATAGGAATAACTGGCTTGCAGCAATTGATCGTCAGGGTAAAACATTATCACGCAGTAACAGAGTATAAAGCCTAAGGTATTTCTTAATCCGCCTTTTAATCCCCCAAAAAACATCATTACAGGCGGGACTAGGAATACCCATAACGGCCCAGTGTTATTCGAACCACCGCTATAGACTAGATATAACATTAAGGTGATTAAGCTTAACTGAATTAGGGTGCTAGACGTTTCAAAACGATATTGTTTTAGGAACAGCCAATGATTTTGTAACGAGAGGAAAAATAAAATACTCGACAGTAATAGCGTGATTGCCAGAGAGATATTGTTTTCTAGGTAAGCATTGATGCCCAATATGAAGGTAATAGAAAAGCCAACGGTGCCGAACCAATTGATAATTAGAATTTTATGACGTTTTTCAGGATCATCATAAAGCTCTGTACCACGGTTCAGATAACTTAAAAGTAATTGTTTCATCGCAATGAGGCTATTCAAAGTCTTATGTTCATCCCTTTACGCCCAAAATGTTCCTTTTATAAGCTTAAATGAAATCGCGCAATACTACTCATTGATACGCTGTATCTATTAATCTCATTATCTTCTTAAGATACTCCAGTAAATCGATTACGCCAAGTAACATTCGTATGCTAATCAATAGTCTGTTTAATGGACTAAGTAATGAAACATGTTATTGGTTATCGATAAGGCTCAAACTGGGACAGATATAACAGTAAAGGTAGAGTTTTAGGTAATAAAAAAGCCAACTGAATGAGCAATTGGCTTTATGGATATGATTAATTGCTTCATTTTTAATGAAGCGAACAATACTGACTTTAACCTTGATTAAGCACCGCGCCAGTTACGCATTTGATTCGCTTCAAGGGATAATACTACGACTTCCGAGCGAGTCATTTTATCCTGCAGGGCTAATTTGTCAGGGTTGATAAGAATAAATAAGTTACCAATACCTGCAAAAGACCAAACAACACGAGCAATAGCAGTAATGAAACTTAAGTTTTGCCCATTAGGATGCTGCACTTTTAAGCGCCATGCTCTCATTCCCAGGGTTTGACCACCGCGACTCCAAAATATGGCATAAAATCCAGCAACACATATGACTAACCAAAGCTGATAGAAACCTTGATAAAGTGGGGTTTGATTAAGCAAGTCAGAAACATGTTCATGGCCATTCATGCCAATCACACCTGTGCTGGTTAATCCAAAAAAGAGTCCAAATCCAATCACACCAGCAACCATATATACGGCTACGGCAAGTAAAGCATCATAAATTATTGCGCCGCAACGCTTTATAAAACTAGCTCTGGGAAAGTTAGCGTGTTCTGAATTAATCATGTAAACCCTTTGAATTAGCTGGCAGGTGTGTCTTCGTCTTCTTCTCGGACAAATTTGATACTGGTAAACCCGAATCGAGCAAACTCAGTTTTACGGAATTCCTTTTCAGCTTTCGCGCCTTTTTTTGACGTCATTGCCACTTGCTGTTCCATTGCTAAAAAGCCAGTTAAATCGATGCCTTCAGCTTCGGCTGCTGCTTCATATAAATCGTGATGAACGTCATAGCTAAATGGGATAACTTTGGTTTTACCTTTAAAGGTATAAATGACTTGGCGGGCCATGGAAACTCCTAAAATCGCAAACAGTAGTATGAGTGGAAATAAACTCATACGGCTAAAAATGCCTACAACATTTCAGATGCTGACATATGGGCATTTTGTTGGCTATTATAACGAAAGCTTTAGGTGCAAGATAGCTCAGAACTTGCGTGACAATAATAATCATCATTAAAAAGGAAAATGAATGTCTAGATTGATAACGTTAGCCGCCTTGTTACTTTGTTGTTTAGGGGGAATTAGCTTTTCAACTTCTGCCTATGCAGGTATGGAAGCATTTAAAGATGGCACCGCGATAAAAGGTTACGGTCAAATTGCTGCAATCGATTCACAGCTTGTTATCCCAAAGGATATGCAATTCAAAGTCGCGTTTGATATGAGTAAAGCCGCTAAACCTAATGAGGTTAATCGCAATTTAAACACCTTAGCCAGATTTATCAATATGCATGAAGCTGTGGGGGTTAAAGCTGAGAATATACAGCTAGCTATGGTCGTACACGGTGCTTCAGTTGCCGATTTAACAAATGATAGTTTTTATCAAAGTCAGCATTCAAGTAATAAAGAACTGACTAACGCCAACAAAGCATTAGTGAGTCAATTGGTGAAATATGGTGTAAAAATTTATATTTGTGGGCAAAGCGCTGCGTATTATGGTTTAGACAAGGATGCATTACTGCCAGGTGTGGATATGGCTTTATCGGCAATGACAGCTCATGCAATATTAGCGCAACAAGGATATAGCTTAAATCCGTTTTAAGTCTGAAAATGCTGACTGTCGATCAGGAGCGGCTTGCTTTGTTAGGGCTCTGCTTACTTTCATTTGGGCTCTGCTGACTGAGTTAGAAATACTGCTTGCTTGAGTTAGCCTTTTTTAATTTAATCATCGCTAGGATTGAGCGCTTCTTTTATCTCATCACTGCCAAAGCCTTTGCGCATTAAGTAAGCATAGGCTTTTGATTTACCTTTATAGTCTGATAAATCATAGCGTTTTCTAGCCAACTGCTCGCGGCAGCTCTTATAAAAGTCTATATCTTCGCTAAGGCTTAGTTGGTAAATAATATTCTCAAACTCGCTGACATCAATCAGTCTTTGTTTGAGCTCTTGTAGGATAAGAGTTTCGCCTTTGCCTTTATTATATAACTTGATAATTTCAGTGGTTAAATCGACTTTGTCAGCTTTTACCGCTAATTTGCTACGCAGGGTGGCTTGCTGAGGATGCTCTGATAGGGCGTGATCTATTTCCGCTCTAGAGAAGCCTTTAGTGGTCATCTGTGAGTAAACTTTCTCTTTGGTCGTGCCATGAAAATGTTCAAATTTATTCAGCAGTCTTGATGTTGCCATAGCAAAGCTATCGACCTGCAGAGCATCCATGACTTGCTCAAGGGCTAATTCAATTTCAGCAGCTAAAATACCCCGTAGTTGCAGCTTACGTTTAATCGCGCCTTTGCCAATATCATCGCTAAAAGCCAACTCGCAATAACGCACAGCAAAATGATGATTGTCTTTCAAGTAACCATTTTCAATTAATGTGGTCAGTACCGTCTCAATCCATTGCTGATTGTCAGTTTTCCGCTCAAGCTTAGTGCGGATTTCACTAATCGTGAAATCCTGCTGGCTAAGATGCCAATAAGCACTATTGAAAACATTATCAATTGTTTTAGCTTGCCGAAGCGGTTGGCGTTGCATAGCGCTTTACTTAATTAACAAGCACAGTTGCTTAAGTTGATTGTTTGGTGCAATCAAATAAGTCTTATGATGTTTGATTAAGCTAGTTTTCTTATTACCTTGGCTGACTAATAAGCCTTTCGCTAAAGCTCTTTCAGCAAAATGATTTTCATCACCACGGACATAAATCGGTAATGACTTAACCAGCTTGTCGTCTTCAAAGTGGCTTTCCAGTTGAAGCTCACATACCACTAAGCTGGATTGGCCATTGCCTGCTAATTTGAGTTTGGTGCCACTATCATCAGAGAAAGCACTGTCAGAAATAACAAACCAATCATCACTTTCAAGTTCAGTAAGTAGCTGCCCAATAGCTTGCTGCTGAGTTAACTCTGGTTTTTCAACTGCGCGGTATTGTTTGGCAATACGCTCAAATAATTGCGGCAACATGGCGCCAGCACCTTGGCTACGTGCCATTCTTATCCAAGCAGATAGATCATCGGCAACCAATTTAGAAAAACGTTTTACGCGAAAAGATTCAACTAACCATGCACATAAAAAGTGGCTTTCTTGAGCGGGAGTTCGCTTTGCTTTTTGTTTTTCAGCAGACTCTTGTAAAGCTTGGATACCAGCTTCAGCGACATCTAAAATGGCTTGATTGTATGTTTGGGTTTGCACTATTTTTACACCGTTTAATTAATAATTTCATCACAGAAGCTTCATCTGTAATGTGGCGTTGCGACTAGACAACTTGCATAAGCTGTATTGTAGCAGAGGTACTTAAATTGCTGCTACAAACTTGGCTTGGAAGTCTTACTCAAGGCTAACATTGTATAAAAGGTGGGCTGATTTACTGAATCGTCGTTTATTCTCATTCTATTTATCAGTTTTGTTTATTCGTTTTATAAATTAGTTTTGTTCGTCACTTTTGTTCAGGTATAATAAATCCCATTTGTTGCCATATAGGTCTTGGAACACCACTACAGTGCCATATTCTTCGACACGCGGAGTTTCATTGAAGGTGACGCCTTTTGACTTCATAAGCTCGTAGTCACGCCAAAAATCATTCGTTTGTAAAAATAAAAAGACCCTACCACCGCTTTGATTGCCAACAGCTTGCAGCTGCTGATCATTACTGGCTTGAGCTAACAGTAGATTAGTACCATTTGAGTTAGGCGGACTAATCAATACCCAGCGTTTGCCACCACCGAGATCAGTATCTTCCACTAAAGTGAATTGCAGTTTTTGAGTATAAAAAGCAATTGCATCATCGTAATTTTCAACCACGAGCGCAATATTAGCGATTTACTGCTGTACTGTTTGCGTCATATGCCTTTCACCATTTTTCATTCAGTTAATCATTATTATGCTACTTGATATTCAAGCGACTTGAATCGGGAACCAATTGTAGCAAAAAATTTAATTACATCGATTAAATCTACAGCAGATAAACTATCGCCTGAGCTGCTAGGGTAATCCAAGAGAGGGAGCTGTATAACGCTTTGCGATCCAGTTTGGGCGAAACGCTACGACGTTGATGTGTACCTGATTCGATATTTTATTAGAAAGAATAACTTAACTTGTTTTACAGTAGTCTGGAAAAACAAAAAGGCGATAGTGATAACTATCGCCTTTAAGTAAAAAAATTACTGGTTCTGTAACAATTCAGCCGCAGCTAAAATTAACTCTGGTGCAGGACGCACTTTGTAGTTTGGATTAATGTATTGAAAATGCACTAAGCCTGCTTTATCCGCTACGTAAACAGCAGGAACTGGCAATACTAAACGTTTATCACCTTCTGGTGTTGTCCAAAGCGTGTTATCAACGCTTAACTTTGCTTGATACATCGAAGTGACTTTTTCACTGGTGTAAAATGCGATGCCAAATGCTTGTGAAGCAGCCATTTTTTCATCTGACAACAACAAGTAATCTAATTCATTGTCGTTAATTGATGCTTTTAATTTAGCGGGTGAATCAGGTGAGATGCCGACTAATTGGAATCCCATTTCAATCAGTTTAGGCTCAATGGCTTTTAATTGACCCATTTGAATATTACAAAAAGGACACCAACCACCACGGTAAAAGAAGAATATGGTGGGCTTTTTAGCGGTTAGCTCTTCTAAGTTAACCTTATTGCCATCAACATCATGCAAGTCAACACTAGGAATTTGCTGACCATTCATCAATGGCATTACGTGGTATTCATCACTGGCAATGGGTTTAGCCATTGAAGGTAAACTAAATAAGGCCACTGCGGCGACTAACATCAAATTTTTTAACATGCTGAAATCCATATTCAATTAAAAGGGTCTATGTTGCGTGCTCTTCGAGGCATTTATTGCGCTCTAGTGCTCAATGTTGTTACTGATCCTTATCAATCTGCTTTATCAAACTAATTTGACAAGCCAGTTTATCAAGCCAGCTTATCAAATAAGTAAGGCAATCGATGAATTTTCACAGTAACGACTAATACTAGACCTGAGCATATCATTTTTTATTTCACTCGATTGAATAAAAGTGAATTTAGATTTACTTATTCTGTTTCACGTCTTTACGACATAGTTTATTCGAGGCAATAAAAAAGGCGCTATCAGCGCCTTTAATCATATTCAACTTAGGTTATTACTTTAGCAATTACTTCAGTTTTTTGTATTTAACTGTACTGCTTGATTTACCTACAGTCACGCGGCGACCTTGCATGTTGCGCTCTGCCACAACTTGCTCACCAGCATTGTCAGAACGTTGTTGTTTCTTAGCGAAACTACGACGCTTTTGAATTTGCTTAAGCAGCATTTCACGGCTGCCGACTTCATAGCCTGCAACTGTAATACGGCGAATTGGTTGACCGATTAACTTTTCGATATCCGCTAAGGTACGTTCTTCTTCACGACTTACAAATGAAATTGCAGTACCTGATTTACCTGCACGGCCTGTACGACCAATACGGTGAACATAATCTTCTGCAAGAAATGGTAAGTCATAGTTTACGACGTAACCTAGATTTTGAATATCTAACCCACGTGCAGCGACTTCAGTTGCAACCAGTACGCGCACTTTGCCTTCAACAAACTCACGTAAAGCGCGGCGGCGGCTACCTTGAGCTTTTTCACCATGTACAACCGCTGATGGAATACCATCAAGGTTTAATTCTTTTACTAGCACATCTGCTGCATCACGAGTTGCGGTAAACACCAATACTTGTTGCCAATTTTTAGTGCCAATTAACTCTGATAAAAGTTCACGTTTGCGACGCTGCTCAACGGGGTATACCACTTGGCTGACGGTTGCTGCTGTGGTGTTTTGCTTGTCAGCGGTAATCACCTTTGGTTTCTCTAGCATTTCATTAGCCAATTTTTTAACTGACGTAGAAAAGGTTGCTGAGAATAATAAGTTTTGACGTTGCTTATTAACTGCTTGAAGAATTTTTTGAATATCAGTGCTAAAACCCATGTCTAACATACGGTCAGCTTCATCGAGTACTAAAAATTCAACGTTTGATAAGCTTAAGTTACAAGCAAGAAGGTGCTCTAATAAACGACCTGGTGTGGCAACAATAATGTCAGCACCACGTTTAAGCTTTTGCGCTTGGGTTGCGACTTTAACACCACCATAAATGGTCAACACTTCGATGTTAATATTTTTACTGTAGTCGTTAATGTTTTCAGCGACTTGAGCTGCAAGTTCGCGGGTCGGCGTTAAAATCAATGCACGTGTATTTGAATGCTGTAATTCACGTGGATTTTCAAACATTTTTTGAAGCATTGGTAATGCAAATGCTGCCGTTTTACCTGTACCAGTCTGAGCACTCGCTAGGACATCTTCACCACGGCGAATAGCTGGAATAGCTTGCTGTTGAACAGGTGTCATAGTTTTATAACCACAATCAGCGATCGCACTTAATATTTCTGGGGCGAAGCTAAAAGATTCAAATTTCATCGGTGTATATTCCTATGGTAATCACGTTATTCAACAGTTTAAATGTTTGCCGATTGTAGATAGAAGTATAACGGCTATAACAAGCGGCGGCGGAGTATAACAAAAAAAATTGATTATTTCTTACCTAAATTATCTATTAAGCTGAAGTTGGCATTTTCGGTAAACCTATTACTTGCACCGCATAGAATTCTGACTGCTTAGTAAACATAAGCAATGTGCTAGCTGTAGGCGTTAAGGTTAAAACTAATATCAACAAAAATGCCAAGCTCAGATTGAACTTGGCATTATCAGTTTAAGCAAAATTACTACAGTTAGCTTTTAGCTTGATTATGTTAAAGCACTTTTTATAAGCACTTTTTATAAGCACTTTTTATAAGTGCTTTTTA